>JANYAJ010000464.1 GCA_025361385.1 Nitrospira sp. | reverse complement strand
GAAGGGTGTTGGTGGTTGGAGCGGGTCATGCTGGCGAGTTGCTGATCAGAAATATGTTGAGCGACGGGAACTCGCACTACCGCCCGGTTGGGTTGGTCGACGACGACCCAGTTAAACGAAAGATGAAGGTCCATGGAGTTCCCGTTGTGGGAGCGATTGCGGATATTCCATCTTTGGCCCGAGGCCTTGTCGCGCATGAGATTATTGTGGCGATTCCTTCGGCTTCGACCTCACTGAAGCAACGAATCCTTGCTGCATCGGAGGGGTGTAAGATTCCTATCAAGATTTTGCCGAGCGTGAAGCAACTGCTAGCGAATCCTGAGGCACTAAGACTGGTCAGGCCGATGAGCCTGGAGGATCTTCTGCAGCGTGAACCCATTCAGATGGATCGGCAGGAGTTGCATCCCTTGCTCGAAGGGAGGCGAGTACTTGTAACCGGCGCTGGGGGATCGATCGGGTCTGAGCTCTGCCGGCAGATCGCGCGATATCATCCAGCCACATTGATCCTCTTTGAGCGCTATGAGAATGGACTGTATGCATTAGATCTTGAGTTGCGGAGGCAGTTTCCGACACTCACGATTATTTCGACGGTGGGAGATGTCACCGTCCACGACCGGGTGATCGAGGTGTTGCGGCAGACGGACCCGGAGCTTGTCTTTCATGCCGCGGCGCATAAGCATGTGCCCTTGATGGAGCTGAATCCGAAGGAGGCCGTTCGCAACAACATTTTCGGGACAAAAGTCGTGGCTGAGGCGGCGTTGGCCTGTGGCGTGGATCGATTCGTGCTGATTTCCACCGACAAGGCCGTGAACCCGACCAGTGTCATGGGCGCGACCAAACGGGTCGCCGAAGACCTATTGCAGAGCCTGAGTCCTAGCGGAAAGACGAAGTTTACAGTTGTTCGATTTGGGAATGTGCTGGGCAGTAACGGCAGTGTGGTTCCCTTGTTTACGGATCAGATCAGAAGGGGTGGGCCGGTTACGGTGACCCACCCTGAAATCAAACGGTTCTTCATGACGATTCCGGAGGCAGTGCAACTGGTACTACAGGCTAGCCTGTTGGGGCGGGGCGGCGAGGTGTTCGTGTTGGACATGGGGGAGCAGGTCAAGGTGGTCGATTTGGCCAGAAACATGATTGTGTTATCCGGTCTTGTTCCGGAACAGGATATTCAGATTGTGTACAGTGGTTTGCGTCCAGGGGAAAAGTTGTATGAAGAGCTCTTTGACGCAACAGAACAAGTTGAACCCACTGCGCACACAAAAATTCGGCGCGCGATCAGTCCCCAGGCAATTCAATCGGATCGCCTCGAGCGGGCGATTGCTCATCTTGACGCTGCCCTGAGTCATGGCGATGACGATGAACTGATTCGACGACTCAGTGAGGCTGTCCCAACCTATAGACCGATGTCTTCTCGCACCATTGAGCACATCCATTGAGTGATTGTTCGATAACTATTAGGATGCTGAAAAAATCTGTGGGTCTGTCTTGTTCGTTCAGTCCATCTGGTCTATTCGGTCTGTTTCGTTGAACCAAACTAACCAGATAGACCAGCCAGACCGGGCTTCTGCCACGCGTAAGATGAAAGGAGCGTCTAGCGAATGAGAGGCGTCGTTCTGGCCGGTGGATTAGGGACCCGGTTGCTTCCGCTTACCAAAGTGACCAATAAGCATCTGCTGCCGGTTTACGATCGGCCCATGATTTACTATCCCATTCAGGCTTTGGCCAATGCTGGGATCGATGAAGTCATGCTCGTGACAGGGGGCAACAGCGCAGGAGATTTTCTGAGGCTGCTGGGTAACGGAAAAGACTTTGGCCTGAAACGGCTCAATTATACCTATCAGGAGGGCGAGGGTGGCATCGCTGACGCCCTGCGATTGGCCGAACATTTTGTGGATGGTGAGCCAGTCTGTGTAATCTTGGGCGACAATATTATCGAGGGCAACATTGCCCGCGCTGCCGATGGGTTTCGGACGCAGCAACAGGGCGCGAAAATTCTCTTGAAGGACGTCAAGGACCCTCAACGATTCGGTGTGCCCGTGCTTGAGGGAGATCGTGTGGTGAAAATTGAGGAGAAACCGGCACATCCCCGATCGTCGTATGCGGTGACGGGGATGTATTTTTATGACGCGCGGGTGTTCGACATCATCAAGACGCTCAAGCCGTCTGGCCGAGGCGAACTCGAAATTACTGATGTGAACAACGCCTATATTGCGGATGGAACATTGACCTGGGATATTCTGGAGGGGTGGTGGACGGATGCTGGAACGATTGAGTCCCTCCACCTGGCCAATCAGCTAGTGGCGAAAACCGGCGCCAATAAGATGGGGGTAACGGGGTAAAGGGATAAGGGGGTAGCGGGGGTAGGAATAGGATGCATTGGAAGGAGCTTGAGGTCTGGAAGCTGTCGCATGAAATGGTTTTGGACGTCTACAGACTCACGAGTTATTTTCCGGACCATGAGAAGTTTCGATTAACGAATCAATTGTGCAGAGCCGCTTCTTCTGTGCCTGCAAATATTGTCGAGGGAAATGCGCGGTACTCAAGGAAGGAGTACATTCAATTCTTGGTCACCGCAAGAGCCAGTCTTGAGGAGACTCGATACCATAGTTTACTGGCCAAGGATCTTTGCTATCTCGAATTAGTAGACTACGAGCAGGTAGAAGCAAAAGCCGAAAGAATTAGCCGAATG
>JANYAJ010000457.1 GCA_025361385.1 Nitrospira sp. | reverse complement strand
GGCATGAGAGGCAATCCACTTGTCGAGTTCGACACGATCAAACTTGGTGAGGCGTCCCAACTTCACAAAGGGAATCCGGCGCTGAGAGACCATCGTGTAGAGCGTGTGTACTGAGAGGCCGGTATAGTCAGCCACTTCCTTAATATCGAGCAGACGACAGGTCATGTGAAAACCTTCCATATCGCGATCCCTGTGAACCGGGGGAGTCTCACGACACCCCCATCGTCCGCATGTCTGCCGGCGTGGGATTCGGACTGCACTCTCAGTGGATGCGAGCTGACGCTGACGAGCAGGAGCCAGGCCTTCCTGGTGCCGTCCTGGGGCCCCTCCCGTGTCAGGCCTGTCCCCCGCGAATGCGCCATCCCGCCGCCTTCTTCGACGCCCCACCCCTGTGCTGTGAAGGGTGGGGCTAAAACATCTTGATGAAGAAGGAAGCGGATATGGCCATTCACAGTTCACAGAACCGTGTACATCTTCTACGGCTACCGAAACCGAGCCATCTGTCTGCGCTGCCACGATTTCGCGTGACGCTGGTGCGCGAGAACCGGGCCGTCCCGCCCTCCGCACCGTTGACCACCTCGGCAACCGCTGCGGCGATCCTCAGGCCGCTCTTTGCGGGACTGGACCGTGAACAATTCCTGGTCTGCGGGCTGGATGCCAAGCACCGCATCATCGGCGTGAACATCGTCGCGATCGGCTCTCTGTCCATGGCCATCGTGCATCCCCGCGAAGTGTTCAAACCGCTCATCCTGATGAATGCCGCCGCCTGGATTTGTGCGCACAATCACCCTTCTGGCGATGTAGCGCCCAGTCAGGAGGATCGCGTGCTCACCAGCCGGCTCAAGCAGGGCGCCGACCTGCTCGGCATCAGATTGCTCGACCATCTCATCCTCACCGACGAGCACTGCTACAGCTTCGCCGACCAAGGTTGGCCCGATGCGTGAGCGCTCAGGCCCGCATGAACCGGGCACTCAGATCACGGCGCCCTTGAACATGTCGATCACCTGAGGAACCGATCCCGAAACAGGGCGAATTGGACGTAGAGATGCGGATGATTGGCCCGCAGGTCCACATATTCTTCGAGGATGGTCGTGAGCACGTCCTCCGGCGACAACGTATTCTCTTCACCCACCTCTGTCAGCACGCCAAACTCCACTTCACTCAACATCAGGTTCATACGGATGCCTGGTTGTGCACACATTGCGTGACCTCCCTCACACAACAATAATGGACTGTAATATCAACCGCACGCACAGGGTGATGAACCGCGGCCCGCACATCTAGAGCGTTAAGACGCCGGGGTGACACTCGCGACCGTGAATCCATCTCGGGGATTCCACTCCCGCATTTTCTGTCGGAGTCGCCGGACGTCCTGTGCACTCCCCAACAACAGCATCTGCTCGGGTCGCCATCGTTCCACTCCCTCCACGATTCGATTAATGAGCCACCGTTCCCCCGCTTCGGGATGCGCACAGAGCAGCCCCAACATGGGCGCGAGGCTCTTCTCTGCCCACCGCTTCACGTCCTCGATCTTTTTGACGGACTTGGCAATCTCTAACCGGGCCCGCTGCATCCCCTCCGTGAGGACCTTCCACCAGTCCAAGAGTGGCGCGTAATAGCGATCCTTGGGATCGTCGGCCCTGGTGCAGTCCCGGAAATCCAAGGCGCTGCGAAAGACGCCGACGATGTACTTCTGGAATGAATCCTGATCGAGCCCGGAGAGGGCCATCCCCACCGCATCGGCCCGTTCTGATTTCCATTCCATCTCCCACCGGATCCACGTGCCCTCGACCACTTTCTCTTTCGACCGTTGTTCCGCCGCTTTATCGTAAATCCTGAGATAGGTGTCGGACTGGCGAGAGCCCATACACAATGTTTGGCCGGTATCCAGGCCTGAACCCACATCGAGACCAGAAATCAACCGTGACTGCCGGAAGTGCGAGACACAGTTCCCTGCCTTCACCGAGGCATAGATACGATCGACATCAATCACGCCATTGCGGTCATCGAGCGCCACGTCAATGCGTCCGAAATGGCCCTTCTGCTCAAATACCCAGGTCGCCACATCGTGAAATTTTTGATAGGTCCAGTCACTGATGAGTTCTTGCGACAGATCCACATGCACTTCACGAGGAGCCCAGCTCGCTGCCGTCCCGATCCGGCCTAGTCCACCGGTATTCCCACGGGACAACCAGCCTTGCCGATAGCCCAAGAAGCCCTTCTTATCTTTGATCCACTCCCCACCCACTCGTGCGATCACCTCATCGGCGATGGAGTCAGAGACGGTGAAGCGGAACCAGCCGAGTGAACATGTCCATGCGCTCATGTGACCCTCCGTGAAGAACCCTGGAAATTCCGCCCCCGTTTTACCGAGCGGGGGCGATGCTGCTGTGCGCGCCGGCGGCTGCGCCGCCGGTCGCGCCGTGCACTGACGCTGTACTCTTGAGACGGAGCATGCGGCTGCGTCCATTCCGTGCCATCGCTCGACGGACTTGCGTGAGATCGAACCGTGCCATGCGACGCAACCACTGCACCGGAATATCGCCCTGACGATAGGCCCGTTGGATGGACTTCACGCTCATGCGCAGTTCCGCCGCCAATTCCTTCACCGTGAGCAACTCCTTCTTCATGCCCCGTCCTTTCTGCCGATACGACTCAGCACGGCGCTGACCATACCGGTGTGAGATGAGTGTGGGAAGTACCCTACTTAGGCCTGCTTAGGACAGTTAGGGACTAGTGAGGACAACCGTCACGCCGCAGGCCGGAGGACTGTACGCTTCGAGGGAGACAGATAGAAATGCTTAATGATACGTAAGAGGGTACGTGAGACGGTACGTAAGATGGGCGAGCAGCATGTCTCCGAGGCTGACGAGCGCGCACAGGCGAAAACACTGGCGGGAACAGTGTGCCTTACGTGTCACTACGATAAGGGTTGTACGCAAGTGATCGGGCTAGATGGTTCCGGTTCCGAAAACATTCCCTCCCAAGTCCACGTGCTTTCTCGTGGGGAAAGGGGCTAAGCTTGCCCAGACGCGGCACTGCGCACGTTCTGGATGCCCCCAATTTAGTCAGGGACTTCTCATGGTTGAGCCCAAAAAAGTTGGAATACATTCTGGATATCGATGATGCCGAGTATGCTATGTCGTCGATTAACTAGCGCCTTGCTCTTGATCTTCATCTTCCATGCTATTACGGGCTTGGCATTTCAGGTGAACGCGGATGAATATGTTAAAAGTCGGCGAGTGCTACCGGATGAGAGATGTAAGACTGCCCACCGAAATAATTGGACCGAGCAAGAGAGATGGGCGTGGAAAGAAGTCTGCGAAGGTAGAGAAGCCGATTTTAATAAACTCGAAGGGGGTACGCTCAATCCAAATGATTCCGAAAAGTGGACAAGAATCCGTATATTGCGATCAGAATTCCTGGAATCAATCCTGTTACATGAGCCGTATCAGACGGGTTTGTCCCACCGCGGGATACGAATAAAAGGAGCCTGGTTCATTGAGCCTCTCGACCTTTCAGACGCTACTCTCACCAAACCACTTGGCCTAGAGGATTGCAGATTTGACGAAGAAGTAATCTTGTCACATCTGGAGACTCCTTATTGGATTTCCCTTGCTGGCTCCACATTCAATCGGGCCCTATCAATGCATTGAGCTTCCCCTCGAATTTCGTCTTCCAAGGGTAATGTACAATTGCCGTTCACAAGGAGACGAAGATGTTCAAGATACCGAAGCAGGCCTACACCGCCGAGTTCAAGGAGCAGGCGGTCACGCGTGTCACCGCCGTG
>JANYAJ010000426.1 GCA_025361385.1 Nitrospira sp. | reverse complement strand
GCTCAAAATGGCAGTCCAGTACTGGCAGCAACGGCGGCCCGAGGCCGGTCTCAAGAATACCTTTCTGCATTTGAAGCTCGCCTACCATGGTGACACTCTCGGGGCTGTCAGCGTGGGCAACATCGAGCTGTTTCATGGGCGATTCAAGTCGCTGTTGTTCCCCACCCTTGAAGCCGACCCGCCCTACTGCTATCGCTGCCCGCTCAATCAAACCTATCCGTCGTGCCACATGGCCTGCCTCGATCCGATCGAACGAATCCTCAAGGAGCGCCACCATGAACTGGCCGGCGTCATCATCGAGCCATTAGTCCAAGCCGCCGCAGGCATGATCACGGCCCCACCGGGCTACCTCACACGAGTGCGCGAACTCTGTACGAACTATCAGGTGCTCTTGATCGCCGATGAAGTGGCCACCGGCTTCGGCCGCACCGGGAAAATGTTCGCCTGCCAGCATGAGGGAGTGACGCCGGACTTGATGGCGATCAGCAAAGGCCTCACCGGCGGCTACATGCCGTTGGCCGCCACGTTGACCACCGAAGAGATCTACAAGGGGTTTCTCGGACGATATGAAGACTTCAAAACCTTCTTCCACGGCCATAGCTATACGGGAAACCAGCTCGGCTGCTCCGTGGCACTGGCGAATCTTGAGGTGTTCAAGAAAGAGAAGACCCTCGCCCGGCTGCAACCCAAGATCAAGGCGATGGCGCGGCTACTTCAACCGCTGAGGCAACTGCCCCATGTGGGGGACATCAGGCAGCGGGGATTCATGGCGGCCATCGAGTTGGTGAAGGACAAGAAGACAAAGATACCCTATCCGCTCGAAGCTCGAATCGGGCATCGCATCACAGCGGAAGCCAGACACCAGGGCCTCCTCTTGAGACCGCTGGGACACATCATGGTATTGATGCCGCCCTTATCGACCGATGCCTCAACGCTCAGGCGCATGGTAACAATTCTGCACGAATCTATTACGACCGTGACAAACGCCTAATTCTTTCAAAAATAGGGCTCCTGTCTCGTCACCAATCCGTTCCCATCCTCCAGTACCATGCCCAAGAGGGGAACTCTTTACGTCCTGGCCTGCTGAGACATTCACAGTCCCTGCTCCAACCCTGCTCCTCCGCCGCGATGATCAAGCCGCTCCTGGACGATCGGAGTCAAACAATCCGCCAGCCGTGCATTTCCCTCAGGGGAGTAATGAGGATCGCCTTCAATAAATAACATACTGGTCTCTCCCTGCTTCATGCATGAACTAAGGTCCACATAGGGCACATGCTTCTCTTGGAGCAACCGGAAGACGAAATCCCTTCCCCGTCTTTCCCATCCAATAAAATCACCTCGACTCGGCAGGTAGACTAGAAGCGGGATCGCGCCCTCTGCCTCTACCTCTCGGACAAAACGAAGAAGAATTTCCACATCGATGACGGCGGTACTGGCTTCCGACACGAATGGCGAAGAATCCGGCCAGCGAGGAAAACGAGAAACCACATATCGGACTAAGGCCGAATGGTGATACCACTGCCACTCCCACTCCTCGGCTGCGTACCCAGGCTCGTACTCGATGAACGGCAGGGACTTGACTGACGAAAGCGCAAAGAGATCGCTCGACGCACTCAGTGGACTATTCAGCAATTCCAGTTTTTCATGTAACATCGCAAAGCGTGGCTTTGCAAAAGGACGCTCCCAAGATGGCTGACCGATAAAAGGATAGACGTACATCGTCCTGGACAGATCGGCCTCGATGAACCCCAGCATCACGATGGTCGGATGGAGGGGCTTCACATCACGGTGATACCGGAGATACGCTTGATCAATCCCGTATGCATCAACACCGAAGTTGAGCACCTCGACCTTGCCGGCCAACCTGCCTTCCAGTTGTGCCCCCCAGGAGAACTGAAACGGAACACCTAGCGCAAAGGTAAAGGAGTCCCCGACGATAGCCATTCGGTAGGGTCGCACCGGCTCCTGATATGATATCCCGGCCGTTGGACTTCGAACCCCTTCCTGACTGCTCATGTAGAGCCCGTTCTTACTCACTCGATTTGGCGCAATCGTCCATCCCAATAAATTATCGGCTGTGAGGTACGAGATGCTCTGGGGAGCTTCGTTCAAAAGCCGGCGATTCCAGGCGGTGACTGCCTGCCAATCTTTGGGAAGCAGGGTTGTGCCAAATACCTCAACCCCTTGATCATTGGGTGTCGCACTTACCCGGACCACCAGCTCTCCTGCGAGGCCAACCACGCACACCGTCATAAGATTCATGCCGACTACCATGGAAAACAACCGCCGCTCCGCGGCCACACTCTTAATGTAGAGTCGAACGAGGTAGAGAGATGGCACGACAACACCCAGCAACCCTGCGCCGCCCACAACCATCGTTCTCGAGTTTTTCGCTATCCCCTTGTACAAAGCCAGGATGAGCACGAGCCACGATACTTCCAGAAGGATCAACAACGAGGCAATGATCCACTCAGGCGTTCGCCCACGGCCGAGTCTTCCGAGGCCCCCACCATGTGTCAGATTCCGGATCTTCATAGTTTTCTCATACTGATGTGTCCCTCGGTCATATTCCAAAAGACTGCGCGAAAATAACTGTATATATCATCCGCCGAGCACCACTGAAAACCTCACTGTCTCAGGGCGCAGACGAACATGAGCTGTCTGAGATGCCACGCTCAGCATAGCTGGATACTCATTGTAGAGTCTTAGTAAAATCTGGAATCGGAAAGAGCACAGGCCGGCACGCCAGACCGTTTCATCCTGGCGATAAAGAATCCGTACTTCAGACGATAGGGAATCGGTTTCAGCGCGCGCGTCATAATTTTTTCCAGCCAATAGCGATTAATAGGGACCGATACCGCCTGCTCCCCTCCCGTAATGACGCAAATGCGCCTCAAGAGCGCATGCGGGGGTTTTCGATACTCCGCACCCACTCCCAATGCGATTTCCA
>JANYAJ010000420.1 GCA_025361385.1 Nitrospira sp. | reverse complement strand
CGCATAGGGTCCGCCATCATTCAGAAGATACATACACCGATGATCCACAGGAATGGGTCGCAACATCGGTGCTTCGCAAGAACTCAGCGCAGAATGACTAGCCGTCTCATGCTGGGCACCGTCCAATTCGGTATGCCCTATGGCATTGCTAACCAGGCCGGCCAGGTCAGCCGCGCTGAGACAGCCTCGATTTTAGACCATGCCTGGAGGAGGGGGATCAATACCCTCGACACAGCCATTGACTACGGTGAGAGCGAGCAGCGATTGGGAGACATTGGGGTCGGAGAGTGGCAGGTCATTTCAAAATTATCCGCCCTCCAGGAATCCTGTACAGATGTTGCGGCTTGGGTACAGGAATCGGTTCTCAGCTCACTGGAGCGGCTCAGGATTCCAAGGCTTCGCGGACTGCTCTTGCATCGCCCTCAACAGCTGCTCGGTCCCCAAGGGAGTGCGCTCTATCGAGCACTGGTTGCAATCAAGGATCAGGGCAAGGTTGAGAAAATCGGCATCTCCATCTACGAGCCCGACGAACTCGATGCCATCTGGCCCCATTACCAATTCGATCTGGTGCAGGCGCCATTTAATATCATCGATCGTCGTCTCGCAGTATCAGGATGGTTGGAACGGTTACACGAGGCCGACACTGAAGTTCATATCCGATCGGTCTTTCTTCAAGGGCTGCTGTTGATGAAGTCGGAAAAACGGCCTGTAGCATTCAACCGGTGGCAACCGTTGTGGCAGCAATGGCATGGCTGGCTGAATCATCAGTCGTTGACTCCGCTGCAAGCCTGTCTGGGTTTTGCATTGGCGCAGCCAGGAATAGATCGTGTGGTGGTTGGTGTTGAGAACCTGACACAGTTGCAGGAAATCCTCGCGAGTGTTGAAACACGGGCTGTGGAGCCGCCTGCCACATTAGCAAGCGAAGATATTGATCTCATCAATCCTTCTCGTTGGGCAACATCGTGAAGACAGTCGCCATTGTCCAAGCTCGTATGGGCTCCACGCGTTTCCCCAACAAGGTCATGCGACCCATCTGTGGCACACCGTTGATCGGTCTGTTGCTGGAACGGCTGGCAACGGCCCAGCGTATCGACCAGATTGTACTTGCCACCTCGGAAGACGAGCGTAGCGAGCCGTTGGCCAAGTACGTGCGTGAACTCGGTTACGCAGTTTATCAAGGCAGCGAAAACGATGTACTCGACCGTTACTACCAGGCGGCAAAAAAGGCGAATGCGGATACGGTGGTGCGTATCACAGGCGATTGCCCCTTGATCGACCCCGCGCTTGTTGATTCGGTCATCGCTAGGTTCCTGGATTCCGGTGTGGACTATGTCTCCAATGTTTCGCCGCCGACCTATCCGGACGGGCTGGACACCGAGGTGTTTTCTTATCGGGCGTTGGAAACAGCTTGGACTCAGGCGAAGGAGTTCCAGCAGCGTGAGCACGTTACTCCCTTTATCCGTGAATCAGGCAAGTTCAGCCAGGTCAATGTGTCAAATGTTGAGGACTATTCCGGTGAACGCTGGACCGTCGATGAACTCGAGGATTTAGAAGTCGTGCGGAAGGTTTTCGAGCACTTCCATCCTCGCCGTAACTTTGGTTGGCTTGAAGTACTGACCCTGCGAAATAAACATCCGGAGTGGTTTATAGCCAACCAGCATTTGATTCGCAACGAAGGGGTGGAGCTCAACACTGGTCAGAAGCTCTGGAGGCGCGCCAAACAAGTCATCCCTGGCGGCAACATGCTGCTTTCAAAACGCGCCGAAATGTTTCTGCCCGACCAATGGCCGGCCTACTTCAGTAAAGCCAAAGGGTGCAAGGTTTGGGATCTGGATGGGCGCGAATACATCGACATGTCCATCATGGGCATCGGGACCAATACCCTAGGCTACGGGCATCCCGAAGTGGATGAGGCGGTGCGCAAAACGATTGATGCCGGCAACATGTCCACTTTCAACTGTCCGGAAGAGGTTTACCTCGCCGAGAGGCTGGTGGAGCTTCATCCTTGGGCGGACATGGTACGTTTTGCCCGTACCGGCGGCGAAGCCAACGCGGTTGCCATTCGAATCGCGCGCGCTGCTTCTGGAAAAGACAAGGTCGCCTTCTGCGGC
>JANYAJ010000419.1 GCA_025361385.1 Nitrospira sp. | reverse complement strand
CTTTGACCCGAGTTCCGGGGAAGTTCGTAGCGACGATGTGGATAACATCGCCTGCTGGTTCATTGACACCGACTACAACGAAGAGAGTTTCTTCGTGCGGCAGGCCTACTTCCTGGGAGCTAATGATCCGTACGGGGCGCTGAAGACAACGCTGAAGGCCGAGATCAATGAGGAGGCCTGGGCGACCCTGCACAGCGATACCTCACGGGCCTTCCCGAAGCCGAAGTCTGGGCGGATCGCGGTCAAGGTGATAAATCACCTGGGAGACGAGGTGATGAAGGTGTTTAAGGTGTGAAAGGTAGACCGTCAATTTGGGTGGGGGCTGATCCCGGAGGAAAGGGGAAGTTTGGCGTCGCCATTCTGAACGACGACGGACAGAGTCAGACCGCATTGGTGAGTTGTGCCGATGAGGCCGTCGCGGTGGTGGCTCAACGTACAGAAGCAAACTTGGCCGGCGTGGGTGTGGATGCGCCGCTATGGTGGTCGTCCGGAATGTCTGGCGATCGGCACGCTGACCAGTGGCTGCGAAAACGATACAGGCTGTCGGGAGGCGAAGTTCAGGCCGGGAACTCGCTAAGAGGAGCCGCCCTGACACAGGGTGCCATGTTTGTTCAGCGGATGCGGGAACTACACGCGGGCGTACCGGTAACTGAGAGTCATCCTAAGGCCTTGCTGAAGGCGATGGCGAAAGGTAGTTGGAAACGGTTTTCCGGACAGCATCGACTGGCAGCGAAACCGCCCACCGAGCACACCCGGGATGCACTCATCGCTGCAGTGTCGGCGAGAGAATCATTTATGTGTCGGTGGACGCATGATCTGTCGGCGACACGACTGCCTGGCGAGCAGGACCCGATGGCCTATTGGCTGGCCCCAGTCCACTACTACTGGCCCGAATCCTGATGGAATTTCGCATCGCTGACACGTTCACAGACAGCCTGGCTCGTCTCAACGGGGATGAGCAGAAGGCGGTGAAGACGACGGCGTTTGATTTGCAGACGGATCCAACGAGTTCCGCGTTGAGCTTTCACAAACTGGACAAGGCTCGGGACTGCAATTTCTGGTCCGTGCGGGCGAGCCGGGATATACGGCTGATTGTGCACAAAACCCAGAGCAGCCTGCTGCTCTGCTACGTCGATCATCATGACAAGGCGTACGCGTGGGCGGAACGGCGGAGACTCGAGACGCACCCGAAGACTGGTGCGGCGCAGATGGTGGAGATTGTTGAGGTAGTTCAAGAGATTCGCGTCCAGCGCATTGTCGAGGCGCCGGCGGTGGAGAAACCTGCCCGGCTACCGTTTGCTGAGATGTCAGCGGACGTGTTGCTAGGGTTTGGCGTACCCAATGACTGGATAGCGCCGGTCCAGCGAGCGACTGAAGATTCGCTCTTAGACCTGGCTGAGCATCTTCCTGGCGAGGCGGCCGAAGCGTTGCTGGAGTTGGCGACGGGAGGGATGCCGCGTTCACGGCCTCAAGAGCTCAGCGGTGCCGGCTCACTGTCGCCAGGTGCTCGCGTCCATCAGACACTTGTGGATGAAGACGAAATGGAGGCAGAGGAGGAGGAAGAGAGCGGGTTCCTTCATCCCGATGCCATGCGGCGCTTTAGGACAATTGAAAGCCCGGAGGAATTGCAGCGCGCGCTCGACTTTCCTTGGGACAAGTGGACCGTGTTCCTGCACCCAGAGCAGCGGGCTTTGGTCGAGCGGGGGCAGTCTGGGCCGGCGCGCGTGTCGGGGTCCGCGGGAACGGGCAAGACAATTGTGGCATTGCATCGGGCAGTGCACCTGGCGAAGGAATTTCCCGAGGGGCGGGTGATGCTGGCGACGTATTCAGAGCCACTGGCGAACGCGTTGGCGGTTCGATTGAGACGACTGATTAGCAACGAACCGCGCTTGGGAGAGCGGATTGACGTGGGTGCGATTCCAGCAGTGGGAGCGCGACTGTATCGGTCGTTGGTCGGACCACTGAAACTGGCATCGCGCGAGGCCGTCAATAAATCAATGAAAGCGGCGGCGGCCGAGGTTGGAGCTGGAAAC
>JANYAJ010000414.1 GCA_025361385.1 Nitrospira sp. | reverse complement strand
ACCGGATGAACCAGACAGACCAATTGTAGGCGCAGGTTTGCTATAATCCTCCATCGACTGCCATGCGCATACTCGTCATTGAAGATGAAACCAAGGTTGGCTGCTTCATCAAGCGCGCGCTTGAAGAGGAGAGCTACGCCGTCGATCTCTGTGAAGACGGCGCGAAGGGCCTTGAGATGGCCCTCCATACCAACTATGACGTATTGATCGTCGACTTGATGCTGCCATCATTGCCTGGATTGGAGATTCTCAAGGGTACCCGCCAGGCACGGATCCATACCCCCATTCTGATCCTGACGGCCCAATCGCAGGTAGACCAGCGCGTCAAAGGCCTTGACGCGGGAGCAGACGATTATCTTACCAAGCCTTTCGCGATCGACGAACTGCTTGCCCGCATTCGTGCATTGCTTCGCCGTGGCTCCACTGAAAGTCCCGGTGTGCTGCAGATCGACGACCTGGCATTGAACCCTGCGACGCGCGAAGTGACCAGAGGCGGCCAGCGGATCGATCTCACCTTGAAGGAGTATGCCCTACTCGAATATCTGATGCGCCATACCGGGCGTGTGTTGACCCGTCCCATGATTTCAGAGCATGTGTGGAACCAGGACTTCGATACGTTCACCAATGTGATCGACGTCTATGTCAATTATCTCCGTAACAAGATCGACCGAGGGCGTTCAAAGAAGCTGATTCACACGATTCGCGGAAGCGGATATATGCTGAAGGCCGACTGATGCCGCTTCGCGTCCGTCTCACTCTCTGGTATGGCACCGCCCTCGCGCTCATCCTCATCATCTTTTCAACCATCTTGTATGTCATTACCGCGCGAAGCCTTCGTGACGCGGTCGATCAATCGCTGGAGGAAACCGCCGCGGCAGCGGTGCGGTCGTTAGAAGAACGCGGGTTTCTCCCGCTCATCGACGAAACCGAACTGATGTCCCAGTTCCCCGAACTGGCGCGCATCGACAAGTTCTTTCAGATCTTCAGTCCTTCCGGCACCATCACCATTCGTTCGCCAAACGTCAAACAACATGAGATGCCGCTGAGCCGCCAGGCATTGGAAGTGGCCTACTCAGGCCACACGCTATTCGAATCCGCGAAGTACCCCAAGGAACCACCCTTACGCCTCATTTCGGTTCCCATCATCTATCGGGGCAGTCTGCTCTATATTGTTCAGGTCGGCACCACGATGGACTCGGTCGAACATACCTTGAACCGTCTCCTGTTAGTGCTATTGGTGAGTATGCCTGTCGCGCTGGCCGTGTCGCTCGCCGGCGGCTGGTTCATGGCGGGCCGGGCCCTTCGCCCCGTCGATGCCATTACGCTGGCTGCGCAACGCATTGCCGGAGGTGATTTGACTCAACGGCTGACGGCTCCGGCCTCCGCCGATGAAATCGGCCGCCTGACGAATACATTCAACGACATGATCGACCGGCTGGAAACCTCCTTTCGGCAGATCCGCCAGTTCAGCAGCGATGCCTCGCACGAACTGCGCACGCCGTTGACAGTCATGAAGGGGGAAACGGAGCTCGCGCTTCGACGTCCCCGCGAAACGGACGACTACAAAATCGTCCTGGAGAGCAACCTTGAAGAGATCGACCGCATGACGCGGATTGTGGACGAGTTGCTCTTTCTCTCACGAGCCGACATGGGCGAAGTGAAGATGGAGCATCTGCCGGTTCAACTGGATCTGCTCATCGAAGACGTCCATCGGCAAGCCTCCTTGTTAGGACAGGAACGGGACATTCAGGTCGTGCTCAGCGCCACGACGTCAGCCGTGGTCTTGGGAGACGAACTTCGCTTGCGCGAGCTGTTCCTGAATCTGCTCGATAATGCCGTCAAGTACTCTCGTCCCAGCGGCACCGTCGATATTGCGCTGACGATCTGGGAAGGACAGGCGCGAGTGTCCGTGACCGATCACGGCATCGGGATCGCGCAGGAAGATCAGCCGCAGATTTTCGACCGCTTCTATCGTACCGATGATGCGCGAGCCCATACCAAAAAGGGCACGGGGCTTGGCCTGTCGATTTGCGCCTGGATTGCCGAATCCCATCGAGGACAGATCGAGGTCCAGAGCCAGGTTGGTAAAGGTTCGACCTTTACGGTGACATTGCCTCTAGCTTCCGCATCAGCATAAGCCGCATTTCCCAAGAGGCTTCTTCGACACACTCCAATATGTGGGCGAGAGGCGAGGGGCCAGAGTCTTTCCTCGTGCCGCTTGTTCCTCACCTGCTTTCAATGCGCTTTCACGATGAATCTTCATGAACAGTGCGGCTTAACCACTTCTAATCCCCTCCTAATCGTCCTCTCATCGCCGACTGATACCTTGTTCAGAGTATCGAACATCGTCATCGGTCTATATTCCGGTCGATCAATCGCAAGGAGGTAATTATGAGCCAGCCTATTCGACAGACCCTTGGAACCGCCGCAGCGGTCGCAACATTGAGCGCCCTGTTGATTTGGGGCGGGCAATCGCTTGCTCCTTCCCATGCATCGAGTCCCGCTGTGTCGACGGCAACGCCGGTGGCTCTCACGATGAGCTCCGCGCCATCGAATGGCTTTACGGAGGTGGCGAAGGCGGTGACACCGGCGGTCGTGAACATTACAACCGTCACCGTCGAGAAGGTGTCGGATAGCCGAGGCATACCAGACGAATTGCGGGAACGCATGGAAGAGTTCTTTGGCGGACCTGGGGGACCATCCGGTCCTCGTGGATTCCGCGGTCCGCAAGGTCCTGGTCCTGGCGAGCCACGGGAGCATCGGGGCGGTGGGCAGGGGTCCGGCGTGATCGTCTCACCGGACGGGTACATCCTCACGAACAACCATGTCATTGAGGGCGCCCGCACCGTGACCATCACGCTACCGGACAAGCGGGAGTTTACGGGAAAAATAATCGGAGCCGATCCCAAAACGGATCTGGCCGTCGTGAAGATCGAGGGACAGAACCTTCCCACGGTCTCCTGGGGCGATGCGACTAAACTGCAGGCTGGTGAATATGTATTGGCAGTCGGAAATCCATTCGGGCTGAATTCGACCGTGACACTCGGCATCGTGAGTGCATTGGGCCGCGGTCGTATGGGCATTACTCAGTATGAAGACTTCATCCAAACCGATGCAGCAATCAACCCCGGAAATTCCGGTGGCGCGTTGGTGAACACCAGGGGCGAACTGGTGGGCATCAATACCGCGATCTTCTCTCAAAGCGGCGGCTATCAGGGTGTGGGATTTGCTGTTCCCACCAGCATGAGCAAGCCGATCTATGACAGTCTGGTCAAAAACGGGAAGGTCGTCCGTGGGTTTCTTGGCGTCTCGATTCAAGATCTCAACCAGGAACTGGCTAAATCGTTCGGCCTCAAAGACGCGAAAGGGGCTCTCGTCAGCGACGTGAAGGACGACGGTCCTGCTGGACAAGCAGGCCTCAAGCAAGGCGATATCATTACAGCCTATCAAGGTGCGCCAGTGGAAGATGCGGTGTCGCTCCAACGTCATGTGACCAAAACAGCGGTCGGCGCGAAAGTGACGGTCCGGGTGATCCGTGATGGCCATGAGAAAGACGTGACCGTGACGATCGGCGAGCAACCGGACAGCACAAAGGTCGCTAAGGTTGAGACCGGCGAGACTGACTATGCCTTCGCGGGAGTGGCCGTGCAGGACCTCGATCGGGAAACAGCCAAGGAACTAGGCGTGAAGGGAAAGGCTCAGGGAGTCGTCGTCACAGCCGTCGAACCGGAGAGCAGCGCAGAAAAGGCCGGGGTCATGCGGGGCGACGTCATCCGCGAGATCAACCGGCAAGCGGTGAAGTCGGTGAAGGAATTCGAAAAAGTATCGTCCGGACTGAAGAAGGGTGAGAACGTCTTGATCCTCATCGATCGGCGAGGCAACTCATTGTTCCTCAGCGCGAAGGTCTGACGATTGTCAGAACGATGGGGCAGCGAGATGCTGCCCCATCCAGCAGCCTGCTCAAAAAGTTCCACCAGCAAGGCCGCAGCGAGTGAAGGCCCGAATCGTACCCGGGAGGGTACGTTAAAGGGTCTGAACGATGCGAGAACGACTCTGGAGGACTTTTTCAGCAGGCTGCTAGTCGAAGACGACGGTTTTCCTGCCATACACCAACACCCGTCGTTCAACGTGGCGGCGCACCGCGCGGGCCAGCACAATCTCTTCCAGATCCCGTCCCTTCCTCACCAGGTCGTCAACGGTGTCCCTGTGGCCCACATGCATGACATCTTGCTCGATGATCGGACCTTCATCCAGATCTTCTGTAGCATAATGTGCCGTGGCGCCGATGATTTTCACGCCCCGGTCATAGGCTTGCCGATAGGGGTTCGCGCCCATAAACGCGGGCAGGAATGAGTGATGGATATTGATGACCGGACAGCCGACCTGGGCAAGAAAGCTGGCGCTGAGGATTTGCATGTAGCGGGCCATGACCACGAGTTCGATACGATGGGTTTTCAGGAGGGAGAGTACGTCTTGCTCCTGCTGGGGTTTCGTGTCCTTGCTCACAGGACAGACGGAGAAGGGAATCTTGAATAGTTCAGCCCAGCTTGCGCAGGTGTCGTGATTGGAGATAATCACGGGGACATCGATGTGTAATTCGTCGCGTTTATGCCGTTGAAGCAAGTCCGCCAGGCAGTGATCCTGTTTCGAGACCAACATCGCGACTCTTGTTCGGCGGCTTGAGGGGCGAACCTCGTAACGCATCTCGAAGGTCTTCGCGACCGGAGCGAACGCGGTCGCGATTTCATCGGCCGGAATCTGCAGACCCTCGGTGGCAAACTCCATGCGCATGAGAAATTCGTTGGTCTCTTCATCGGTATGGTGCTCCGAGTCGAGGATATTCCCGCCGAAGTCGTGAATGAAACCAGAGACCCGGGCCACAATGCCCCTTCGATCCTTGCAATGAATCAGAAGGACAACGGATTCTTTTCGCTGTGCCATCGTAAGGCGATGCTCCCAAGATAGAGTGGTTAGTTTAGGCGTCTTAGACAGGGAACGATCCAGCCAGTTGCGCAAACAGACTGCTCAAAAAGGCCATCCAGCAAGGCCGTAGCCGATGGAAGCACCGGAGGCGTAGCCTCTGGCTACGTTGAGGATGCTTTCGAGGCGAGAACGACGCTGGTGGGCTTTTTGAGCAGTCTGCTAAGGGACGATGTGGCCGACCAGGTCATACAGCGCCGCATCGGTGATCTCGACCTTGACGACGTCCCCTGCCGTGGCTGACCCGTCATTGATATAGACGACGCCGTCGATCTCCGGAGCCAGCCCTTCATGGCGGCCCTCAAGCAACAGCTCCGTCTCTTCTGAAACCCCTTCGACCAGAACCTCCATGACGGAGCCGATACGAGCCTGGCCTCGGGCCGCCGCAATCTCTTCTTGTACCGCCAGAAGTTCATTCCGCCGTTCGTCCATGACCGACCGTTCGATCTTCTCGTCGAGCCCGACTGCCGGCGTATCTTCTTCATCTGAATACAAAAACACCGCCACGCGATCGAATTCTGCCTCTGCCACGTAGCTTCGTAGTTCGTCGAAGGCCTGCTCCGTCTCCCCTGGAAACCCTACGATGAAGGCCGTGCGAAACGTGACCGCGGGAATGCGCGTCCGGATTCGCTCAACAAGAGAGGTGATGGTATTCCGATCACCCAGCCGGTGCATCCGCTTGAGCATGCGATCGTTGATGTGCTGCAGCGGCATATCGATGTACTTGGTGATCTTTTCTTCTCCCGCGTAGAGAT
>JANYAJ010000411.1 GCA_025361385.1 Nitrospira sp. | reverse complement strand
TGGAATTGGCCCTCAAGGCCGTCATGCGAGGGGAGACGTATTTGACGCCCAGCGTATCCAAAAAGGTAGTGGATGAGTATCTCAGGCAGGGCTCGGCCTCCACGAAAGGCGGAGCCCTCACGCCACGGCAATGTGAGGTGTTGAAACGTATTGCCGAGGGCCGTTCCACCAAGGAGATTGCCGGAACGCTTGAGCTCAGCACCAAGACTGTAGAGGGTCACCGGGCCGAATTAATGAGGCGCTTGGAAATCCATGACGTCGCGGGCCTCGTGCGTTATGCCATTCGCATAGGATTGGTGCCGGTAGACTCCTAGTCCGTCCTCGGTTCCGTCCATCCCGATCGTGTGTCCAATCGCGCGAACCAAGGAAATCCCTTGGTTCAACCCAAGGAACTTTCTCCCTCCCCGCGAGGTATCTACCTTCTAGCGGCACGACGTCTCCAGGACTATCGTATGTGTAAGGAAGTCACGGATGGTCGGATGTCGTGAGCCCATGGCTCAAGGAGGTATCGATGAGACAGCTCGCATCACGAGACAAAGGACCGGGTGCTATCATTGGCAGCATCGTTCTGTTGTGTGTGGGAATGGTCGGTTGCTCAGAATTCCCGCACCAGTCATCGCCAGTTATTCAGGGAACGCTGGGAGGACAAGAGCGTTCCGCCACCATGCAGTCGTATCGCCAGCAGGCTGAGGCGGCACGTGCCGAAGCCGAGGCATACGAACGGCGAGCCGAGTCGTTGGGTGAATATACCGACACGAAAGGGTTCGTCCGGAGCGGACTTACCACGGCCGCACAAGCGCATCGCGCGAAGGCCGTGACGCTAGAGGAACTGGCCGCCACCCATGAAGAGCAGCCGAATACCGCAAACCGATAAGTCCGTGCGTAGGGGGCCGTTTCCGGGAGTTTCTTGCTGTGGTTCGATGCGTCTGAGCGTGGCAGCAGCATAGCCGCTCCCGCGCCTCCCGGAGCGACCCGTCTAGTTCCCCTGAGCGGCAGCCTTCTGATATTCCCTCGCGGACTCGGTCAGTGTCCGCTTTCCTCATCAGCGGACCCTCGACGGGTCTCGCTCATTCGGCGACGTCCTCTTTGAGCCCCAGCCCCGCGCTACGAAACCTCTTGCTGTTGGATCGCAAAACCGGATCGTCATCCATTCGCTTGTGGCTAGTACATTGCCTAGGTGTATTAGGCAGGCCGTAGGTTCAAGATAGAAACGGTCATGCAATGGATGCAAGGTCAGGCTCATTATCCGGAACCAATTGATTCACAGCAACGGAGGATCGAATATGCCAAACACCAACGCATCGTTCGCACCGGTCGGCCGGATCAACCGGCTCGAAGAGCAAATTCAGAAATTGGCGGTGCTCATGCATGAAGACGCTGCCAGCGAAAGGCTTGGCGCGTTCGATGATGAAACCGAGCAGTTGCTCGTCAATCTCAACTGTCAGGACGGGACGTGGGTGGAGACGTATAAGTATGCGATGCTTGGAGAAGCGGAAGCGATGGTGAATATGCCAGAATCGGCGCAGGAAGCAATGGTTCGAGATCGGTATAGGAAATCGCTTCAGCAACGAAGGCAAGTCCTCCTGGGCTGCGTCGGGTACCTCGTCGAGGTGGAAGCCCTGGAGGCGAAGGCGCTCGGAGGGGAAGACCCTGAAGATCCGCCGCTGTGAGCCGCGCTATGCCGAACAATCAGAATAGACTCCAGGCCGCTTCATTGTTTCCCCTATCCGTCGACCTGAGTCGAACTGCAAGGTCACGCAGCGACCCCACCTCTTTCCGGTGCCTGGAATCAACGAGCAGCCAGGGCCGGATAGTCGCTGTAGCCGTCCGGTCCACCCCCATATAGCCGGTCGTAGTTGACTTCGTTGAGCGGGGTCTGTTTCGCGAAGCGTTCGACCAGGTCCGGGTTGGCGATGTACGGCCGTCCGTACACGATCGCATCGGCCGCTCCGCGTGCCACCGTCGATTCGCCGCTTTCCCGCGTGTAACTCCCGTTGCTCATCAGTGCACCCTGGAAATGTCGGCGAGCGATCGTCAGGATGGCTTGCTCCTCCCGCAATGCGTGGCTCTCGTGCCGTATTTCGAGGAACGCGATCGTTCGTCGGCTCAATTCCTTCGCCACATAAGTCACTAGCGCTTCGGGCTGGCTGTCGACCATGTCATTGAACGGAACCAGGGGCGAGATCCGTACCCCGACGCGACCGGCGCCCCAGACGCCGATGGCGGCATCGGTCACCTCCAGCAGAAAACGAGCACGGTTGGGAACAGAGCCCCCATAGGCATCCGTGCGTGCGTTGACGCCGTCGCGTAGAAAGTTATCGACCAAATAACCGTGAGCGCCGTGGATTTGCACCCCGTCGAAGCCGGCCCGTTGAGCGTTCTGCGCGGCGA
>JANYAJ010000387.1 GCA_025361385.1 Nitrospira sp. | reverse complement strand
TGCCGAAACCCATACTGCAACGCATGCTGCAAGTAGATATCCGCCACCGAACCGTTAATATGAAAGAGTGTCTCGGCTGCATCGAAAAAAATGACGTGGATTGGAGTCTTCATGGGTAACACAGGTCCTCTTCCTGTGAATTGGAATCAGTCCAAACATTCGAAGTCGCAACAGGCACCGATCATGCGATTTCTTGACAAAGAATACCCCCACTGCTAGCTTCGAGATAGTTCAATAACATTGGAGGGTTAGGTGGCTTCTACCATCTTTATCGTCGATAGTAGCCCCGCTGTCCGTCGATTGGTCGAGCAGATTTCCACGCCGGAAGGCTGTGATGTCGTGGGATTCCAGGATGCCCCCACCGCCTTAGAAGCGGCACGCCGAATGAGCCCCCATCTCATCATTGCCGACTATCATTTAGAGAACATGACATTTTCGGGATTCTGCAAGGAAATCTACAAGCTGGATAACTTGGCAGAAACCTCTATTGTCTCTCTGATCAGCCAATCAGACCATGTCGATGAAACCCACTTATGTTCGCTGGGTGTGAAGCTATTCCTCAAGAAGCCCTTTCAGTCAGAAGACCTCATTGAGATGATTAAGGATCTGAAAACACAACAGGCATCCAGGACGAATGGGACAAAGAAAAAATCTCGTTCCTGGCCACCGGTCTCAAGCGCGACGGACTCGGATGATGAGGACGAATTCAACGGCGACAGCGCGACCGAAGAAGAAGAGGAACAGGCGATCGCACCCCACCCTCAACCGAAAGAACCCCCTGTGACCACAACCACTGCCGCGCAGGCTTCGATACCCGAACCTGAGGAGGCGATGAAGGGCCTCTTCGGTCAACTCCTTCAGTCCATGTCAGAGCGGACGGAAAAAAACATTGCCGACCTCCTTCCCCAGATGGTGGGGAAAGATCTCGCTGCCCTCGTGGCCAAGGCCGTGGAAACAGAGGTGCAGCGCAACATGGCTGCGGCGCTCACGAAAGAACGGCTGACAGAGGTGCTTGAACCGATGCTCATCACAGCACTCCCAAAGGTTCTCGCACGAGAAACGGTCCTGCTCGAGCCCATCATTCGACAAGGCATTTTCGATATCGCGAGCCCCTTGATAAAGGAACGCATCGATCAACTCGTCCGAGAACAAACCAATACCGTGCGTACCCTACTGCCCGATATGATTCGGGAACAACTCGGCTCGGTCGAGGAGCTCGTGAAGAAGGAAATCCAACAGGCTGCCGCCAAGCAGACTGCCGGAATAGTCGAAGCACTCGTTCTGGCAACGGCTCACGAACAGGTGGAAGAGGCTGTTCAGCGTCTGGTCCCCGACCTGGCCGAAGAACAGATCAAAGCAGAGATCGCACGCCTCACACAAGCCGCATAGGACCTTCGCCCCCGGTCCGGCTTATCCCTTCTTGGTCTTCTTGCCCCGTTTGGCTGTCGCCAGAGCCTTCACGCGCGCCATGCTCTTCAGATGCTTCTTTCTCGTCTTGCGGTCTTTTTCACGGCCTGTGGCCATAGTCTCTCCAAATCGTCAAAAGTGGAAGCGGAACGAACCCCTCGCCCTCGCCTTGTGCGAGTCTGTATAGCACACGGCTCGGCACCCCTCAAGCTATCAGTGCACCCATCATTCCTTGAGAGGGTACCGTTCGCATGTTAAGATGCGCCTCATTTTACGCAGAATGCTGAAAAAATCAGCCAGTCCCGCCTCTCACGTGCGGCGATTCTGCCAACTGAGTGTATCCATAGCCTACTAGGACACCGTGATCGAATGAGCACCCCCCAACTCGACAAAATTTACGATCCCAAGACGGTCGAAGCACGCTGGTACGAAATCTGGACCCAACGAGGCTATTTCCACGCCTCGCCGACCCATCCAGGACAACCCTACTCCATCGTCATTCCACCACCCAATGTCACCGGCTCGCTCCACGTCGGCCATGCCCTGAATCATTCCATCCAGGACATCCTGGTGCGCTGGCGACGGATGCAGGGCCGTAATGTGCTCTGGCTACCTGGCACCGACCATGCCGGGATTGCCACGCAAAACGTCGTAGAAAAACAACTCATGGCCGAAGGCGCTTCGCGAGAATCTCTGGGACGAGAACGTTTCATCGAGCGCGTCTGGCAATGGAAAGCCACCTCCGGAGATACCATTATCCGTCAACAAAAACGGCTGGGCGAGTCCTGTGACTGGGAGCGCCTTCGTTTCACGATGGACGAAGGACTCTCGAAGGCCGTGCTCGAAGTGTTCGTCCGATTGCATCAGGAAGGACTGATCTATCGAGGGGAACGGCTGATCAACTGGTGCCCCCGTTGCCTGACCGCCCTCTCCGACATCGAAGTCGAGCACGAAAATATCAAAGGCAAACTGTACTCGATTGAATACCCACTGGAACAGGACCCGACGATTCGTCTCACCGTCGCCACGACCAGACCCGAAACCCTGTTCGGCGACACCGCCGTGGCCGTGCATCCTGAAGATCCCCGGTACAATCGTCTGATCGGGCAACGAGTCCGGCTCCCCCTCACCAATCGTACGATTCCCATCGTCGGCGATGCGATCCTCGTCGACCGCGAGTTCGGCACTGGGGCGGTGAAAATTACGCCGGCACACGATTTCAACGACTTCGAAGCGGGCGAACGGCATAACTTGCCGAGACTTCCCATCCTCGACTATCAGGCCTTGCTCGATCGACAAGGACTGATCGCCGCCGAAGTCGAGCCAAGCGTCATTGACGCCATCGCCACCCTTCCCGCCATCAAAGCCCGGGCCAAGACTGAGCAACTGCTGAAAGATCGTGAGCTCCTCACGAAAGTCGACGACCATAAGATGGCCATTGGAAAATGTTACCGCTGCAAGACGGTAGTCGAGCCGTACCTGTCGCCGCAATGGTTCGTAAAGGTCAAAC
>JANYAJ010000369.1 GCA_025361385.1 Nitrospira sp. | reverse complement strand
GGTTAGGGTCGGTGACGTTGTCCACCTGGCCCGCCGGCACCGCAAAGTCCACGAGACTCGACACCAGCGTGCCCACCGCCCCCGACGGCGCCCCGGGTCTTCGTTCTCGGCCGTGAGCACCGGACTCTTGCTGGCATCAAGAGTCGGTGCGGTATTCGCCGGTACAACTACGTTTTGGGCGAACTCAGATGTGGCGAGGCTCGAGAGATCAGTGCTCGTGGCGGAGATCACCTGCCCGACGGCTGCGGCTGCGTTCAAGACAGTGCTGAATGTCGCGTTGCCGCTCCCGTCGGTGGTGACGTTGACGAAGCCCAGATAGGTCTGGCCTTCGCCGAAGCCGGTGGGGTCGCCTGTGGCGTTGCTGAAGAATTCGATCCGGTAGTTATTATTCGCGATGCTGTTATAGGTGCCGCTGATCGCGGTCTGAGTTGGCGAGACCACTTGAGCCGATGTCAGCACCGGAAAATTCTTCAGGTCGTTCGGCCCTGAGTCTGGATCACCCACGTCGTTGGGGGTGACACCGTCGTTGTTCAGATCGATCCCCAAACCAGTGTTACTGTAGATGGAGTTGCCAGCAATTCGGTTTCCCGTCGCAGCGGTTGCCTCTAATGTGACTCCGTCCCAGCCATTGAAGGCGATGACGTTGCCGTTCCCTGCCACCGTGCCGCCGATCAGGTTGTTAGCCGCCGCGTTCGTGAGATCGATACCAGCGTTCGCGTCGCCTAAATTGGCGACTCCGTCTGTGCCGATGTAATTCCTAGTGATCACATTGTTGCTGCTGCCATTGATCAGAATGCCATCATTTATGAAGCGCGTAATCATCAAGCCGCTAATCGTGCTACCGCTGGACCCCGTACCAAGCACTAGGCCACTGCCGCTCGACGCTCCGTTATTGCCGTCCAAGCGGATCAACGGCGAGCCACTATAGCCCGACTCCGTGGTGCCATCGATCGTGACCCGGTCCGTGATCGTCGGCAGAGCGGAAGTGAGGTTGATCGTATGCACACCCGCGCCGGCGATGTTGAAGTCGATCGTGTCGGGGCCTACGGCTAGGTTGGCGTCGAGGATCGCCTGGCGGAGCGAGCCGGCACCGGCGTCGTTCGTGTTGGTGACGGTGAAGGTCGCCAACGCATGGTCCCAGGTCGCCTCCGTGGTTGCTCCGATCACAACTGAGGTCTCAATCAGGCCAGTGGCGGCTTCAAGTTGCCAGTTTGCGTTCTCAGCGACATTGCCTGTCCGGTCCGTGCTCGCGGCCACATCGGCGCCGGTGAGAGTGGCCAACGTGTTCATGGCCAGCAGCCCGGCCTCGCCACGGCCAAAGTCACAGCCGTAGATCAGGAGGTCGGCGTTCGCCGACAAGCTCTGGCCGATTTGCTGGAACTGTTGTGCGTAGGTCGTGCTGATCGAATCTTGCGTCAGGAAGCTCGCGCCGAGATGCATTTCTGCTTCTGTGCCATCGCCGATCAGGTGGATCGCATCGATGCCCGTACGGCCAGCGAGAATCTCCGCCATTTGCGCCACGCCGTCGCGGGCAGGGTCGAGCACGTGCACTTCGACGTTGGGGCTGATGCCGTCGAGGAGCTTCTGATAGTCGAGGACGCTGGCAGAGACGAAGAGGATTTCGTGGTGCGCCGCGGCCGCATCGAACGTGGCCAGGGCATGGACCAACGCGTGGTCGCCGGTGGTGGGTTGCGGTTCGCCCGTCGGCGCATCGTTCGCGGTGTCAGCTGTCACAGTTTTTTCAGCCGAGACGGATGCATCAGCCTGGCTTTGTGCGATTTGCTCGGTGGTCACGGTACTGACCGTGGCCACGGCAGCGCCGTCGAACATGATGCGCGATTCAAGCACCAGCAACGAACCGCTGAACGCCGTGTCCGCGGAGGCATGACGGCGCCCTCGCGCTGGCTTGACCTCCTCTTTCCTCTGCCTACGTAGTATTCTCATGGCATGGCCGAGACACCACACGTCCGTGATTACCCACAATAATGTAGCAAGGGCGGTGCCATTCCTCGTACCAATTTCTTCTTTTGTGCAGCCGAGTTACAGTGCGCTTGGTAGGGAGGTGCGTCGAGGGCTGCAGAATGCGCCTCAGGACGACGTTTTCTGGCCTGACACTTTAGAGGGGGGAATCAACTGAGAGGGCAGACCATGCACGTATCTTCTCTATGTCCTACGCACCGCTTTCGCGAATAAAGATGCGGGCGCTCTGTTCCCAGACTCGTTGGGCAAAGCTGATACGAGGGCCTTTCACTAGCACGGTCCCTCGCACGGCCTGGTTCCATCGGGGCGGCGATTCGACGAGGTGCAGCGTGACGCGATAGACAGAGGTTTCCGGTTTCAGTCTGCGATTGGCGTCTTCACGAACCGGCACCTCTCCGCCGTAGACGGAGAGGAGGTAGGGCACGGTGAAGCTGCTTTCGTCGTTGTCTCGAATCTCGACAACTTGCGCCTCCACGCTCGGCCGTTCCGGACCCTGGGGAATGAATCGCGCTGATTGGCCCGCGTGGAGATAGCCGACGTCCGTCTCGGAGGCCAGCGCATGCAGCTCTTCACCAGCCGGATCGATTACGTAGGCGAGCGGCTGCTGCTTGTTGATCCACTGACCCACGTGCAGGGCCTCCGCTCGGTCAGTCACCACTCCCGCTATCGGCGCCGTGAGTGATAAATTCTGCTGCTCCTGCTGTAGGCCTTCGAGCTGTGAAAGGCGAGCCCTCAGGGTTTCCAACGTCACCTGATGCTTCGCGAGCTCGTCTCGACCGATGAACTGGCGCTGGACTCTCAATCGCTCGACCTCGATCCGCTTGCGCGTCAACGCCATATCCTTTTCAAGCGCCGGCGATTCCAACACCACCAGCCTGTCCCCCACCTCCACCCGCAGCCCTTCTTCTACCGCCAATTCGACGATCTTCCCGGGCGCTGGCGCATAGATTGTGGCGTGCGGCGTCGATTCCAACACCGCGGGGAGACTGATGCGATCGGACCAAGGCACGAACAGCAAGGCGATGACACAGGCCAGCAACCCGACGGGAAGCCACCCCCTGCGACGTTCGACGATCTCTCCGCGCAAGGTCCACCAGACCTTCAGTTCCCCCACGATCGGGAGCACGATGAACCAACCAATCTCAATGGCAAATAGAATCAGGCCCAGGAGTTTGAAGAAATAGTGGTACACCATCAGCGCGATGCCGAGAAACAGCATGAAACGGTATGCCCAGACCCCCCAGGCGAAACAGACCAAGAATCGGCGTTGGCCTGCGGCGACCGGCACGGGCATCGGCCTATCCAGACCGAGCAGGAGTCGCCGTAGTTGCCACCGTCCGAAGGCAAATGCTCGTTCCTGCAAATTGGGAATGCCGAGCCAGTCGGAGAGCACAAAGTATCCATCGAATCGCATGAACGGGCTCAGATTGATGGTAGCGCCGACCATCAGGCTCGTGGTTGCCACGATAAACACCAGGCTCCGCGCCACGCCGTCGTCAAGAAAGTTCCACGTGAAGATCGCCAGGGCGGCCAACGCGCATTCGACGATCATGCCAGCGGCGCCGATGGCGGCACGCTGGCGACGGGCGGTCAGTTTCCACGCATCGGAGGTGTCCGAATACAGCATCGGCACCATTACCATCATGGCAATGCCCATGGTGGGGACCCGACAGCCATAGCGCGTCGCCGTATAGGCATGCCCCAGTTCGTGAAAAACTTTGACGATGGCCAGAGAGAGGGCATAGAGCGCGAGACCTCGCGGTGTGAAAAAATGCAACATCGTCGCCGTGAACACGCCCCACTGGCGCGACACGAGATACACACCCGTCAGCCCGATGAGCGCGATGATCCAGGCGACCGATTGTGAATAGAACCATTCGACGAAGGGGAGCGTCGCACGAAGAAATCGATCCGGCCGGACCAACGGAATCTGGAAGAAGAGGTAGTGGTGGACGAGCCACATCAGCCACTGTGGCCGTGCAGCTTCTGCTTGGGCCGCATAGGCTCGGTAGCCCCCCTGTGGCAGTTCCCGCATCAGATGGTTCCCATACAAGAACCGCAGAAGGTCGTCGATATCCTGTGTGGTAGCGCGACAGGTCGTCTCGGCATGGATTTGCGACAGGACCGTCTCCGCCGATCGGCCGCTCCAACGCGAAAGAATTTGATACGCGGCCCAGCCGATCTGAAAATATTTCCCGCGGACCGGATCGACGATCACCCATGTCGGCGAACCGTCGGTGGCCGAGGCACCCGCGATGAGCTGAATATCTTCACGCAACGGCGGCAGCACGGCATCCTGCTTTGGGACCGTAGTCAGTTTCATAGGCCGATCCATGGCCGGATGACGGAAATCGGGCGACGGAACAGGTAGGTGAACAGCGCAACCCGCTCCCCGTAGATTTTGGCGCTTCCTTGCCACCCGATGCGAAGTTCCGACGACCCCTGCTCAAGCTGTGCCGTCACGCGGTAGGCCAGCGTATTGTTCGGTAAGACTTCGGCATGGTAGCTCGCGTGACTGACCGTGGCAGGAACGCTGGAAAATGGATTGGCATTCAGGAAGAGCGTCACCGATGCGCCTTCGCGCAACACAATGGCATCCTCCACCGGCAGATCGATGCGCACCTCCAGCTGTTGCGGGTTCGCCAGCTCCATGATGCGTTGGCCGACCACGACCGGCTTCCCGATCCAATCGGACTTGTCCGTGTAGACCAACAGCCCGGCTTGCTCCGCCTTTACCTCGACCTTCGTCAATCGCTCACGGGCATAGGTCCGCTCGGTTTCTCGCAGCTCGACTTCGGCTTTCAACAGCGGAACATCGGCTTTTTGCGCGGCTTCCACGAATGAGCCTTGCGCCGCGCGCCGATACTGCGCCATCGCCACGTCGAGGTTTCGTTCCGAGATTTCATACTCGCTTCTAAATGTAGTGTCTTCATACTTGAACAACACTTGGCCTTCGGACACGACGGTATTGGGAAGGACTGGAATTTCGGCAATGACACCGTCGATCGGCGCGCTCACGATCAGAGGATCCTTTGCGACAATCTTCGCAGGCGCCAGCGTCGACATGGGGACAGGAATGGCCAGTGCTCCCAGAGCTACCACCGCAAGTATCCACGTCGTGGTCCGACTCAGTCCCCATCGCCACCGGCGACTGTTCGATGGACCGACAGCACGCCAGGCGTAGGCATAGGCTTCGCTGAGACGTTGCAGGACCGTCACCTCGTGGTCCGCCCAGGGCTGGTCCTTCGTCAGCCACAGGCCGCAGAGGGTCTCTCCCTTTGGGTGCTTGAGAGGACACCACAATCCATAGCCTGGAGTAAATTCCTTCCAGTCTGGTCTGAGCTCGGCAGGACACTCCGCTTCCGTAACGTGAAGAATGTCCGCCCCTGTCGAGGCCTGGCGCAGATCCCGAATCAATCGCTCGGTCCATTGCATCAAGGCCACGGTGCGATCCACCACCGGGACGCTCGATGCGGCTCGCACCTGGTAACTCTGCGTAGACGGAGTCGGGGGGGTCAGCAAAATTGCTTGTCGGTAGGGAACCAACCGGCGCGTTTCATTGACGATGAAAAATTGCAGTTCTTCCTGGGTCTGGGCGGCGCGAACCATCCCTTCCAGCTGAAGCAGCGCGGAGAGCGCCGTGTTCGTCGGCGGACTGTGGGGTTTGACTTCTGCTACGACCATATCAGCGTGGGAGTTCAGCGAACGAGGCAGTCCCGCTCATCCCCGCCAGCACGTTGTCGGGCTGGGTGCGAAACAGGCCTTTTACCTTCACCGTCTGGCTGGCAGGATCGACATTTGCGCCGATATCCTGAACCGCGGCGGGATACCGGAGTCCGGTTTCATCGACGGCGTAGTCAAAGGGCGTGCCGACCTTCAACCACGCAAGGGACTTCGACGGCAGAATAAGCTCAATCTCCAGCAGGCTATCATCCAACAGGCTTAAGAGCTGGTCGTTGGGAAATACATTCTCGTGTTCATTCACGATCATTTTGACGACACGTCCTTGAAACGGGGCACGCACGGTGCAGCCGTTCACATTGACTTGCGCGACCTTCACGGCGGCGAACGCCTTATCCGCGTCGGCTTGAGAGACCTCGACTTCGAGTTCACCAACGGCTTGGTGTTCGGCGAGCCGGAGGTTGTTCTCGTAGGTCTTCTTCTTGCCACGATGTTCGGCCTGGACACTCGCCAACTCCGCGTCATACTTCGAACAGTCGAAGGCGACCAGGAGGGCTCCTTTTTTAAACCGCTGTCCCTCCTTGAAGGGTAGCTGGCTGATCCGGCCCTGGACCTGACTGGCTAAGGTAGCTTGTGCTGTCGCCTTCACCACCCCGCGGATCGTGCTGAGTTCTGCCGCGCTGCTTGTGGGCTTGGGATCTGACTTGGTGCCGGCCGTTGCGATCAATATCGGCATCGAAAGCCATGCGCCCAAGATTGAGCCACCGACCAGCAGCCAGCCCTTACGGGTCACTTGAGCAACTCCTTGCTTTTCGCCCATCGCGTACGGACTTCGAGCGCAAGGTCGGACACGCTCTGTTCCTGCCTCAGATCGTTGGGCAGCACATCTTCTCCGACGGCGGCCAGGAGCGAGGCCCAGGCGGTTTGGAGTTCCGCCTCCGCGGCATCGTATCGGAGTTCCGCCGCCACCTGATTGACTCGCTCGCGCAACACGGCCTGTTCGCTCAACCGGGCCGTCCGCCATGCCAGGCGCGTCTGCTCGGCAATTTGGGACTGCGTGTCGTGATAGAGCCTCGCCGTCGAGGTTTCCTTTTTCGCTTGTGCCACCTGCGCCACGCTGACATGCACTTGCGACATGATGGCCATGGTCAGCGCGAGGTTCTGCGTGTGCAGCACTTTATCTTGCGCCTCAATCGTCTTCGCCCGGGCCGGATACCGAAAGATGTTCAGCAGATTCCAACTGGCCCGGGCGGCATAGGCAGCCCAATTATTATTGAAGAGAAACGCGTTGCTGTTGTAGTTCTCACCGGCTTGGAGATTCAGGCTGGGTAACATTTCGAGTATCGCCGCTTTGGTCTCCCGCGCGTTGATGCGACGACGGTAATCGATCATCCTCAGCTCCGGGCGTGCTTCCCGAGCTCGATCCTCCAGCACCGACATATCGAGTGGAAGATTCAGCGTTCCGGCCTCTCGCCCTGGAACCATGAGCACCAGCTCGTGCTCGTGGGCGGGGGGAAGATTGATGAGCGCAGCCAAGTGAAGCTTCGCCGTGGAGAGCTCCCGGAACAATTGCTGAACGTAGCGTTGCGTATTGAGGAGGTCCAGCCTGTACTGCAAGGGAACCAGCGGCGTACTGAGTTTTTCGTCCTGAATGACCTGGGACTTTTCCAACGCGCTCTTCACCCATTCATCCAGCATCTTGAGTGAGGGGAGAATTCGTTCCGCGCTGACTGCACGCCAATAGGCACTTCGCACATCTTGCATGACGCGATTGGCTACGCGCCGGCGCTCCTCTTCGGCAATCAACACGTCGTCGGATGCCTGCTTCGCCCGGATGTACGACATGCCGAAATCCAATACATTCCAACTAAGCGACAGATCGGCGGAGAAAATGTTCTTCTCGCTAGAGGTAAAGGGTTCGAGAACCTGCCTTCCCGTCAACAAGGACTGTGCGGCTCCTCCTGAAAAATTATTGCGGCCGTCGAACCCTGCGTTCGCAGCAAGACGAGGCAACATGGCATAGTGAGATAGGTCGAGTTGGGTCTGTGCCAGCATTTTGTGCATCAGCTCGACGCGCGCGTCTAGGTTATACTTCAGCGCCCGGGCCATCGCTTCGTAGAGATCAATCGGGCCCGAGACGGGCTCTTGATCCTGTGTCAGAACGGCCCGGTCTTCTTTCACTCGTGATTGCACCTCGTCCGTCGTCAACGGTATCGGTTTGATCGCACAACTACTCAGACCGATGACGGAGATGGCCGTCAGTACCGCCAGCAAAGGGCCGGTCATGCCGCGTGATCGTTCAGCTGGAGAATTCAGCTCGTTTCCCACGTCACTCCCTGCTCAGGCACATTCGTTGAGCCAAACCTGTTTCGCGCCGCGCGAGACGACGGAGCTCTACTGCCCGACCACCGATCGGCTCAATGCCTACGTAGATTGCTATCAGGGTACTTGATTGACATGGTTTGTCATCATTTTTCTGCCTTTGGCACATCTCTACATCAGTTTGTTCATGGCTACAGCTCTGCGCATGCTTCGCCGCGTGACCGCAATGATCATCCTCGGTGACACGGAAACGATCACATAAACCGTATTTTTCCTTTTTGCGCGTCACATTTCTTGGTAGCTTGCGTATGAGGTGTTGGGAATGTGTCCCTTTCGGTTGACAACAGTTCCATCCATTACAAAGGAGATCTTTATGAAAGCGGCAGGATCATCAGGGAATGCAACGAGCCTGTCCCAGGCAAACCCGTCACAGCCAAGCCAGCCCACCGATGCCACTCCGGCGGTCCAGTTTGATGTCTCTAACCTTCAGAGTTCCTACGCCAACGTGTGCAACGTGTCTTCGACCCGTGAAGAAGTGGTGCTGGCCTTTGGCGCAAATAATGTGTGGGAGCGGGGGCAGGCAAATATCCAGGTTCAGCTGACGAACCGTATCGTGCTGAACCCCTATGCGGCGAAGCGGTTGGCTGCCGTGCTCAATCGCGTGATCGCCGAATATGAGTCCAAGTTTGGAACGTTGAAGGACGACGCCAGACCACAAGCCAATGCGGCCTAAGAGGAAGAGACCCTGTCGGACGTCGTTCTGGTCCGGGGATGGGGTTATCAGCAGCCTTGCAGGTGATTGGAGCGGCTACAGGACGCGACCGCCCGGCCAGCCAGAAATCCCGTCGCCCAGGCCCATTGGAAGTTGAACCCGCCGATCCG
>JANYAJ010000368.1 GCA_025361385.1 Nitrospira sp. | reverse complement strand
CTATCGCCTGTCGTTGAATAAAAAACCCCTTGAGGCTGAGAAAAAACCCGTGTAAGTTGTGGGTTCTCTCGCGAGGGCCGGCGTAGCTCAGTTGGTAGAGCAGCTGTTTCGTAAACAGCAGGTCGTCCGTTCAATCCGGATCGCCGGCTCCACACCTCGCGCACTTCGATACCGCTCTCCTGTCCGACAGAAACAGCCATTCCAGTTTGTGTCACGGTTTCATTGGAACCGGCACAGAGATTCCCCCGGATGAAGGTCTTCGGCCCGACTCTCTACGCATTCGGCATTTCCCCACACTCCTAGGCCGATTCCTCTTGGGTGTCAGGCTAGGCCGCGATGTCATGCCTGTGGGGAGAGGGATGGGTAGCACTAGAAGCGAAAAGAGGCAGGGCCGTTCTTGGCCAGGACCGCACAATCGCGGGTAGCCCGATCGTCCAGGCACGATGGATGTGGTATCGGTCTAACCATGTAATCACGGCTAGCTGTCCGAGGAGCGACACAGGCAAGAACCCCATGGCCATCCAGGGGCTTAGGAGACCATTGGTTGTCACGAGCAAATGGAATACGGTGTAATAAACGAAGAATTGGAGCAGAAACGCGAACAGAGAATTCCTCCCCACGGTTTCCGCTAGACGCAGATAGCGTCGAATCCCGTGAACTCGTTCGGCAAACAACAGAGCGCTGATTACCAGTAGCGCTCCCCCTCCCAACAGTAACAGGTAGAGAGGTCCTGGCGGTTGCTTCTGCCACGGGGTGACAAAACGATAGAGACTGATTGTCGGCCTAACCAGATCCAAGGTTCTTAGCGCCTTATAGACCATCATGGTCGCCAGGCCTGCGAGTACTAGGGTGGCGGCAAGTCTGCCCAAGCGTATGGCAGCCTGCCAATACAAGTCTCCGCTTTTATACTGGCTGATGTACTCCCCAAGGTACCCGCTCATCAAGTGCAACCCAAACCACGGAAGGAGGGGGAAATAGAAGATGACGATCCCGTCTTCCTGGGACCCAAGAAAGATGCTTTTCAGTGTGTGTAAGATCGGGTTGTCCGGGCTCCAGAAGCACCACCCGATCCAGCTTGCCAGGTAGAGCGCGATTCCTAACCACAAGCGTGTGGTTGCGGCTGTGCGAGGGAGCAAGAGGAGGCTGCCAATCATACAAAAGGCCAGGGTGTCCGTGACAAAGCCCATTTTGATGGAGGGAGAGAACCCGGATCGTACTGCCCAAAAGATGGCGATCAGCACGTGACCGATGGTAAGGAGAAACAGCGCTTTATCCAGCAGGTGGAGTCGAAGCAGGCCAAACCGACGACCCTTGGTCCGGTAGAGAAAGCCCAAGACCAGGCCACTCACCAAGAAAAATGTCGGCGTTGCCATTTTGCAGATGAGCAAGACAAACTGGGCCCACTCTTCATACTTGAAGAAGGCTGTGAGTTGAGACTGTTTGTTAAACACATCGAAAAAGTGCGAGATACAGACTAAGAGCATGGCGATGCCGCGCGCTGCGTCAAAACCCGTGAGGCGTGATGAAGATGTGTTTTTCATCGTGGGGAAGTCCGACCCAGGCCACGAATGAAATTCACCCGTCGATCAAAATGGCTGAGGGGAGCGACTCCCGGTGCAGAAATGTGTAACCACATGTTCACTACCTACCCCGCTTTCCCCTGAAGTTGACACTCCAGGATGCGTGTCGGGACACGTTGCGCGAATACACAGTCGAGCGCCTGCGTCCCGTCATGCGTCAGAGGCACAATGCTATTCCCCGCATGGTGTAAGTCCGTGCGGGCTGCAGGTTGTCAATGAGAGGAACTGCGAGAGATCAAAGATTCGGAGGGGGCCGAGAGGTGAGCGAGGCTAAGAACAGATTTTGGGGAGGAAAGATTATTCTCGTCGGAGTGTTGCATCGCGTGCCGGCATCCTGTAGCGGGAATCCGGTTTCTCCAGAGTGTGCTCGCTCATTCGCATACAGGAGAGATTCCTGAATGTCGAACAGGTCAACTTCATTCTTATTGTCCACACTCTCTTGGGCATAATGGGTTGGAGTGAGATCTCCATAGTAGGCGACGTCAACAAGATAGGGAAGTAAGAGGAAGGCGAGGATCAGGACGCAGCCCCCTCCTCGAACGCCTCTGAAATATTGCAGCAGTTCACGCGTCACGGCATCATACCTTCCAACATGATCAGAGCCTCAGTCGACGGTCCTCTGTCTCCGTAAGCTCATGAGTAAGTGTACACGTAGTACCCAGAACGTCCAGTAATCCTCAGGGGGGAGGTGCCCCCTACGTTCAGCGGGGTCTTTCACGTGCGGAATCGCACGACGCACACAGGTCGGAATGCTGACGATAATCGTTCGAGGCGTAGTCTGGGGTAGAAGGGCTCAAGACAGTCAGTAGGAGTGATCTGCTCCCGGGGCACAAGCGGCAGTATGACTCACGCACAGCGACTCGTGAGGGGCTACGCAGCTCACGTCCGTTCTTATAAGCCTCCCCATATCAGGGGCATCCTGGTTCCGTGGTTTCTTGTGGTGTGAGGTTGGCTGCGGCAGGATTCGCAGAACCACATAACCCGCAGGTCGTCCGTTCAATCCGGATCGCCGGCTCCACACCTCGCGTCACTCAATCAACAGCCTCTTCTTCCGCCATCACCACATAGCGTAGCGGTCCGCCGGGACTGATCGCGTCGAAGGGATAACAGGTGACCAGCGCGAGTTGCGGTGCCCCGGCATCCTGCCGAATCGACGCGCTGGCCACATCCACGATAGTGGCGTTGCTCACGCGATACCGATGCGGCTGTCGGTCCTTGGTCGTCATCAGAAGTTCGTCGCCTTCTTTCAATCGTTGCAAAAATCGAAAATGCGTATCGCGGTGTCCGGTGAGGATCGTCGTCCCCCTTGAACCGGGAAGGGCACTCGATTCCAGATAGCCGGGTCCAAAGGCCAGCGTGCGGCCATAGGCGCCGTTCAACACAATGAGATCGATATCCTTCGATGGAACCGTGAGTCTGGCCACTGGCCAGGTATCGGCCCAGGGCCAGGGCGTCACATGTTCTTGGCCGGTTCGCGTGTCGGCCCAAGCCCGTTGTAACAGGACTTGGGCCAGTTGGGCCTTGAGGTAGATCCAGGCGCCGTTTCCCGTCTGCCACAGACCGAGCAGGACCAAGGCGATAATCAGGAGGGGCA
>JANYAJ010000359.1 GCA_025361385.1 Nitrospira sp. | reverse complement strand
AATTCGTCTCGATCCTCCTGGTGCTCTGTGTCCTGTCCGTCGGCGGATTGGCTCAGGCGCAGTCGGTCGAACATGCCGGACACCATGCCCATCATCAGGCTGCCACGCATGGGACCGTGCTCTGTTCCTGGATGTGTGCCGCAGGGGCAGTTCTCGATAGTGCAGTGGTCACGTTTCAGGCCGAACTCAGTCCTATCGCTTTCATCACGCTTCCCCAATCTGCGCAGCCCTCGATTGAGCTGTGCCAGACTTCTCCCAGCCGCGCTCCTCCATCGTTCTCTCTGTAGTTTTCGTTGCTCATTTGGCCCGCAACCGGGCACATTCCGTCTCACACACAACCCACTGAGTGGGTTGCAGGGTGGATGGATAGGGACGATTCTTCTAGAGAGAAAGGGCTCGTGTCATCATGGTAGGAAGACGGTTTTTCCTCGGATTCATTCTCAGTCTCGCAGTCATATTCTCCTCATGGACTGGCCTCCACCCCGCGCAGGCATCGTGCGGAGCGGTGTCATGTTTTGTCGTCATCGGGTCACAGCAACAGGTGCCTCAGGCGGGGCTTCTCACGGCTAATGCGATGTACAATTTCACCCCGATGCGATTGCTGGGTGGAACGAATGGCGTGATCCCAGGCCTCGACCAAGCAAACCGGCAGATGATTTTGGATCATCATCAGGAAACGAGGACCATTACCCAGCAGACGACGCTCGACCTGAATTATGGGGTCACCGATCGGTTTGGGCTGCAACTCACGCTTCCGTACATGTGGCGTACGCATAAGCACATCGATGGCATCGGAGAAGATGGAGCCAATGGCGAAGGGGCGCCGAGCAATTTCGCTGCGAATGGAACTGGGGATATCCGTGTCGGTCTCAAATACAATGTGTTGCCGACGTTGCGGAGTATGGTGGTGCTGGGATTCGGCGTCTATCTTCCGACCGGCAATACCCATGCGCATGACAGTGCCGGGAGCATTATGGAGTCGCCCTCACAGCTCGGTCGGGGGCAAGTTGGGTTGAACCCTACCCTGTATCAAACGTATGAATTGATCCCGCATCGGCTCAATCAGTTTTCTTCGGCCAGTTACCGGCACACCTTCCGGAATAACGACGGCTATCAGTTCGGCGATGAATACATGCTCAATGCCGGGCTGAATCTCGTGGCGACACCGTGGCTGGTCCTCACGGGCCAGGTGAATTATCGCTACCTCGTGCACGATAATTTCAGTTCTTCTCTTTCTCGCTCTGCAACACCTGCTGACGCGACGTTTCCTGATGAACCTCAGGTGATCGATCCGACCATCAAGAATCGTTCGGTGCCAACCACCGGATCGACCTATCATGCGTTTTCTCCCGGGTTCCAGGTCAACCTTGGGCAGCTCATTGAATCAAGCTGGACCAACATGACGTCGTTCTATTTCTTCGCGCAGATTCCATTTGCGCGGGACTCCAACAACAGTCTGGCGCAGGGAACCAGTTACATCTTTGGGCTGACACGCTCGTTCCAAATGCTGAACGCATCATAAGTAAGAGAAACGGCTGACTCGAAGGAGGCTGACATGAGATCAAGGAATACCAACGCCCTGCTTGTCGCGATCATGCTGCTCATCGCATTGGCGGGATGGCCCGCCTTCGACGGGTGGAGCATGGGGTCGCGCGTCCCGGTGGTCGGCATGCAGGCGGAAGACTTCAGTCTGATCGATCTGGAGGGCAAGCCTCAGAGCCTCAGCCAGTATCGCGGCAAGATCGTGCTCGTGAACTTCTGGGCCACCTGGTGCAAGCCCTGCACGACCGAAATGCCGGCGATGCAGGCCAGCTTCGACAAGCTCCGCGACAAAGGGTTCGTAGTGCTGGCAATCAACGAGTTGGAAGACGATATGAAAGTGCGCGAACACATCAAGCAGTACGGCCATACGTTCCCGGTCCTCATGGATCGCGACAACAAAGTGGCAAATCAATTCGGGGTGTTCGGATTGCCGGTCAGCGTGTTTATCGATCAACAGGGCCGGGTGCAAGAGTACATCAAGGGCGGGTTGCTCACTGAACAGAAGATCGATGAAGCTGTCGCAAGAATTCAGAAGCAGGAGCCGGTGAAAGCCGCGTCGCTCCGATAACGATTCTATGAAGTCTGTCACACAACAATTGGCCGTTGGGGTCTTGGCAGGATGGCTCGTCCTGCTGAGCGCAGTGGCCTATCCGCAACTGACGGCCCATGCGTCGCAGCATGCGCACCATGACGCCTCCACCCACAGCACCGTGCTCTGTTCCTGGCTCTGTATGGCTGCCAATGCGGCTGAAGGGACTTCAGTCCATCTCGCGCTTGTCGAACAGGTCGATTCCATAGAGCTGGAATTTCTCGGGCCACGAATCAGTCCTATCCTCACGGTTCAGCCACCACCGCGTGCACCTCCCGTCGCATAGTTTCTCTTCGTGTTCCATCTTCGACGCTTGCCGGTCTAGCGGTCGCGATTTCTTTCATCTCATCGAATGAAAGGGACGTGAGACCGCTTACTGGATTGACCTTCCAAGGGGAAGAGGCGTACGGAGCTCTGTGTACCGTTGAACGCAATTGCATCTCTGACCTGGAGTCAGGCTGAGGAGTATTCATCGATGGGCACAGGCAGCCGTCATTCATTGAGGTGGTGATCACATGATGCTCAATCAGGATAGCCAGTATCGCGTGCAAGGATGGGTGGTGTCCGCGCTCTTTCACGGCGTTGCGCTGACCCTGGCTCTCGGACTTATGGCCCAGGTCAAACCGGTCATGCCGAAAGAAGCCTTCAAGTGGGACGTGGCTTTGGTTGAGCCGCAACGGACTCAAGCGGAACCTCAAGCTGCAACGACGCCAACTCAGGAGCCTGCGAAGCCGACAACGCGTCAAGCAACCCCGGCCCCCGCGCAACCCCAGATGGTTACGCAGGCCGTACAGGCTCG
>JANYAJ010000343.1 GCA_025361385.1 Nitrospira sp. | reverse complement strand
GGAAGCTTTCGGGTCATAGAGAAAAGCGATCAACGGCTCGATCGCCGTATCACCGATGGTTGCCAACGCGGCACTGGCCTTTTCGCGCAAGACGCCGTCCTTCAGCAGCATGATCAAGTCGGGAATCACGCGCGGATCGCGGAACTGGCCGAGCGCCGTCGCCGCGGCTTCCTTGATAAAGGCGTCTTCGCTGACGATACAGCCTGGCGTCGGGGTCCCATCCTGCCGAATACCCTTCCCCTTCAACGCATCCAACACCGGAGGCAAGGCGCGTGGATCGCCGATCATGCCGAGCGACGCAATGGCATGCCGTTTCACGACCCCATCCTTCATCGCCTCGATCAAGGCATCGATCGCTCGCGGATCGCCGATCTGGCCCAGAGCGATCGTCGCATCTTCTCGCACGGCCCGATCCGGATCTTTCAGCGTGGCAATCAACGCATCGACGACTTTGGCGTCCCGTACCCAGGTTCGACCGATTTGATAGTCGGTCGTCATCCCGCCCAGCGCGCGGGCCGCGTGGCAGCGGACCACAAAATCCTTATCATGGAGACATTCCAGCAACGGATCGACGGAGGGCTGACCGATAAAAATGAGCGCGGTCCCGGCCGTTTCTCGCACTGTTTTTGAAGGATCGCGAAAGAGCTTGATCAGGGTTGGGATCGCTTTTGGATCGCCGATTTTTCCCAGCGCCTCTGCGGCCGCACTCTTCACGGCGCCATCGCGATCTCGACAGACAAGCATGAGGGCCTCGACCGCTTTCCGATCCTTGATGTCGCCACTCGCTTTTGCGGCATGCTCACGGACACGCCACCGCTCGTCCTTCAACGCGACAATCAGGCGATCGACGACTGCCGCACCCATCGAGGCGACGGCGACCACGACATCGTTCCGCACATCCATGATGGAATCGTTAAACAAACCGATGAGCGCTTCTACGGCTTTGGCCCCGCCAATCTTCGCCACGGCCCGTCCCGCATGGGCCCGCACAGCCCAATACTCGTCGCCGCAGGCGCCGACCAGCGCATCCAATGTGGTCGGGTCGGCAAGCTCGGCGAGTGCCTTGGACGCCTCCTCGCGGGTCGCGTCATCGACATCCTCGAGTGCTTCTAACAGATCCTCAAGCGCCTGGGCCATGGGTTCGGCTCCTCTACTGATAGTAGTTATCGCGCTGGCCGCCATGCGGATAGGTTCGGCTGCAACGGATGATTAAGGTTTGGGTCCCTCGTCCCTCCACACATTGGTCGAGCGACTGGGCAACCTCTAACTTTCCCTCTAAATTCACGGTGAACGGAAAATCAAATGTGAAGCTGATGAACTTATACTTGCCCGGCTTCAATTTGAGCGTACGGGGCTCGGTCGTCCTGTAGGCATCCATGGACTCGGGGTCCGAGGCCTGGATAGGGGGTGTCACACCTGGCACGTACCACCAGGTCTGAGGATTGATGGTCGTCGCATCGATGGTGATGGCATGTTCCTGGGTATAGGCAACCGGTGGACCAGCCATGGCTGGTGAGGACATCGCTGCCATGACCAGCAACCCTCCAACAAGAGAACAAATCCTGTTACGTTTCACATGCTCCATCATGATGACCTATTCCAAGGATACCCGTGGGGCCGCAATAAAGGCCGCCTGAAAGATTTCCTCCACGGCATGGCTCTCCCATTCGGTGTGAGTCTGTAACCCTAACGTCCGCATCACCGTCGCACCGGTATCTAAAATAGAGACCGGCTGGTGAATCGCATGACCCTGTTTAATCCCCACCCCCGAGGCAATCCACGGCACCATCGGAACAGCGGCGTCAGCTTGTTCTTGGCCCGCATCTCGGCCTTCAGCACTGAGCGAGGTCACGAACAGCGTGGTCCGCTTGGTGAGCCCATGTTCTTGATAGATATCCAACACGGAGTGGATGCCCTTATCCACCATACGGAGGGCGTCGCGGTACTCCTTCGACGCCCAGCCTTTTGACGCACCCACTCGACCGGCCTCGGGAAAATGCACCACCAGGAAATGCGGGAGTGCAGGGATGGCATGTCCATACCCATGACCGCTGGTCGCTTTCTTGAAATATTGACGGATGTAGGACACGATCCGATCCGTGCTGCACTCAGACTTCAGCGGCCCGCACATCTGATAGTCCGTGTAGGGCTCGGGACGCGCCAGCTGATAGAGCGATTCGTCCATGAGGAAAATCGCGCTGTCGCGTCCCCCGCTCAAATCGAGATAGTCGAACATACTCGGAGCGCGCGGGTACCCACGGCTAAATTCGAACGTATTCCAGGTAATCCCATGCTTCTCAACCGGCATCCCCGTAATCAACGAGGCCATCGTGGGCAACCGTAATGCAGGCTTCACCGCCGTGGCAGACCAGGTGACAGAGCCATCCTTGATCAACCGGCTGAGAGTCGGCATCGTGCCGCCCTTCAGCGAGTCCTGACCGAACCCTTCGAGGACAAACAGAATCACATGCTCGGTCTGAACCGGTACCGTAGGAGTTGTCGCCGGGGCAGCCTCAACCGCTGCCCCGCTTTGGAAGAGCAAACAGAGAGAGAACCACGATGTGATCAGTATTCGAATCGACCATCCGCGATGGAGGCTGAGTGCTAGTTTCACAGATCAGTCCTTTCTATTCCAAGGGAAGGTCTAAGCTATCATGGCGTTTTCTGCCAAGGCAAGGGAGGCTAGGGCCCCAGGTAGTGGGCTATTTTGAAAAGATATGACCGAACAATCTGAAGGAGGGGTCTGGCGCTGTTATAAACAGCGCCAGAAGCGTTAGATGAGACCTTCGCCTGACTCGTATTTTTCCGCTGCACGCTTCGCTTTGCGGGAAACTAAATCCAGCCAAGACTTGAAGTCCTCATAGCTTTCCATGCTCATCTTGGCAGGCCATTGAAGAATGACTTGGCCTTCATCCAAAGTGAAGGTATCGCTGTTCATGCCGACCTTTGAAGTGATAGGTTTGTGAGCAGGCCTCCCACTCTCAGCGCCTGGACTAGGCGCTTGAACCTTCGAGAGTTCCTCAATTGGAAACCCAGTACTACTGCCTTCAACAAAGGCAAAACTCCGATCAGTGGACAATTCATCGTCATCACCCTCCCTCCTTTGTCGTGATAATGGAGACACGGGGGGGCGTGAGACGTGGCCTCGTGGGGAGCATGATCGCCGTGATCGCGTCAAGGTGCGGCTCCAACTGCATGGCCATTTTCAGGGTTGCCTCGTTGTACGGGTCGTAGTGCCCCTCAATAAAGACCGTTCTCGTGATGGCATTGATCGCGGCCCACAACGTCGCCACGTCTGCCGGGGTGCAGAGCGGCACCAGGGTCCGTTCATCCACGTCCACTTCATACTGAATTTTCATAGGACTCCTTTTTTACGCACAGCAAGTGGTTCATTCATCGCCGCCTCCGTGGGGGTCTCGGGACACGCGCTGGAAGTCCAGCACCCAGACCCATGGGTTGAGATACCCATGGCCTGGGCCGTTCACGTTGAATCACTCATGTTGTGGC
>JANYAJ010000339.1 GCA_025361385.1 Nitrospira sp. | reverse complement strand
GTCTGGGCATTCTTGCCGGAGACCATTGTAAGGAAGCCAGCGATCTGGGTGTGCCCCTGGTGGGAATCGGATTCATGTATCCACAAGGATATTTTCGACAACGGATCACGCCGGAAGGATGGCAAGAAGCGGCCTATGCCCCATTCAAACAAGCAGAATCGCCGATTCATCCCGCCCTCACTCCGTCAGGAGAGGCCTGCAGGATTACGGTCGAGATCGGTAGCCGAGTCGTCACTGCAGCAGTCTGGAAGGTGCTTGCCGGACGGGTGCCCCTCTACCTCATTGATACAGACGTTCCCGAGAACAGCCCTGAGAATCGGGCTCTTTCAGCTCGACTGTATGGCGGCGATCAAGAGATGCGCCTCTGTCAAGAATATCTGTTAGGTATCGGCGGTGTCCGCATGCTTCGTGCCTTGGGCATCGCACCGACAGTCTGGCATGCCAATGAGGGCCACTCTGCCTTCCTCACACTCGAACGCATACGCGAATTGATCCAGAAAGGATCGACACACGCAGACGCCTGCGAAACGATCCGCCAGAGCACGGTCTTTACAACCCATACCCCGGTGCCAGCCGGCCACGACGTGTTCCCCCATCACCTCATGGACCGGTACTTCACCGGCTATTGGGAACAACTGGGTCTCTCGCGGGAAGACTTCCTTCGATTGGGCGACACCCCTGAGTCCCAAGGACAAGGATTCAATATGACGGCACTCGCGATCCGGATGGCCGCGCATGTGAACGGGGTCAGCCGTGAGCACGGACGGGTCTCGCGTGAGATGTGGCACCATATGTGGCCAGGACTGGCAATCGAGCAGGTCCCCATCCGTAGCGTGACGAATGGCATCCACGCCCCGACCTGGATCGCACCGGAACTCAACCAACTCTATGGCAAATATCTGGGCCCGGAATGGGCGGACAAATGCGACGACACGGCGATGTGGCAGCGGGTCCTGGATATCCCCGACCAGGAACTCTGGGCCGTGCGCCAAACCAGGAAACGCAAACTGATGGGCTTCATCCGGGAACGTGCCAGAAGCGGCTGGATGCAGGGCCACCTCCAGGCCTCGCAAGTCTTAACGCGAGGCACGTTGCTCGACCCCGAAGCCCTCACCATCGGCTTCGCCAGGCGTTTTGCCACCTACAAGCGGGCAACCTTGTTGTTCCGCGATCTCGAACGGCTGAAACAGTTGCTCCATAACCAATGGCGTCCCGTCCAATTGATCTTTGCCGGCAAGGCCCATCCAGCCGATGAACCTGGTCGCTATTTCATCCATGAAGTATTGAGTTTTTGCGACGACCATAAATTGGGCGGACACGTGGCGTTCATAGAAAACTATGATATGCACATGGCGAAATTTCTCGTCCAAGGGGTCGACATTTGGCTCAACACTCCACGTTTTCCCTTGGAAGCGAGCGGAACGAGCGGACAAAAAGCCGCACTCAACGGCGTCATCAATCTCAGCGTCCTTGATGGCTGGTGGAAAGAAGGCTACAACGGAGCCAATGGATGGGGGATTGAACCATTAGTTGGAAACACGGATATTCAGGCCCAGGACGAGCATGATGCACAACAGCTCTATCGCATGCTGGAGCAAGAAGCCATCCCCCTCTACTATCAACGAGACCTTGACGGGATACCCCGCGGCTGGTTGCAGCTCATGAAGGAAAACCTTCGAACCAATGCTCCCAGATTCTGCACCAAACGGATGGTCAAGGAATACGTCGACAAGCTATATGCACCGGCTATGGTTCACACCCCCTCGACATGGTAAACGCCCTTCGACCTAGACCCATACCCACGCATCGCGACGCTGCCACCACATGGCTGCAGATACTGCTGCTGCTCAGCCTTGGGACAAGCGTCATAAGCCTACCCTTAGCCGAAGCAGGTACGCCAAACACCCCGATAGGGACGGCCCTTGAACCCGAAGCCACGAACGCGTTCAACCATGCCGAGTACGACCAGGTGATGAAGCTCTGGCAATCAATCCCGCCAGAAGCCTCCCCATCAAAATCTCTCATCCGCCTCACCTTCCACAGTGCCCTCAAGCTTGGACGACCGGAAGACGCACTCACCCTCTATCACCGGTTGGTGCCAACTGCCGCGCCAGACGATCGCGCCCTCTTGCGATCATTAGCCCTCAGCTTCGTGACCAGCCATGTCCGCGACTCGCAGGAATATGTCCGGATCGCAGCCTACACAGTATTAGCCGAACTCGGCCTCGCAGAAACACAAGCTGTCCTGGAAGACGGGCTCCTCGATACATCGGTCTTAGTACGAGCGCGCGCCGCCGAAGCGATCAGCAAGGCCGGCCTCGCAGGAACGTCAGGCCCCATACAACGGGCGATGAACGACGCCATGTCGGCCGTACGCATTGCCGCCATGAACGCACTGAGCGAAGCCAAGGTCACGGCCATCATGCCCCAGCTCATCGCGGTTGTCAGGACGGACGACGGACCGGAAGCCGTGTTCGCCTATGCCGCGCTGTATCGGCTCGGTAAACACGATATGCTGACCGACATTACCGGCGCGGCAACGCTTCCGGACCCCGAGGTCCGCATGGCGGCACTGGGAGTGCTAGGACAACTGAAACATCCTTCAAGTCTGTC
>JANYAJ010000091.1 GCA_025361385.1 Nitrospira sp. | reverse complement strand
GGCTACGATTACTACGGCACCACACGAACGGTCGACGTCCACATTCGACGGCTCAAGCAGAAACTCCCCTCGCTCAACGAGGCGATTATGTCGGTCAAGTCCCTGGGCTACAAACTAAAGGAGCAGTGATGAGTCATCACTCATCACTGTCCCTATGACATTCTCTATCCGCTGGAAAGTCACGATCGGCACGCTCTTGGTCCTCGCCTGTGGACTGCTCATCGCCAGAACCTTGGCAATTCGGTCCCTTGAACAAGAAGAAATCGCGCGATCGGGACAGATACTGGAGACCCGAACAGGTCTTGTCGCCTATGGCCTGCGGCCGTTTCTGACACAATCAGGAGCGCTGTCGTCGACGCCTCAACTACAAGCAGCCGTTCGGGATCTCGGGGCACGGGCCTTCGCCCGCGTAACCGTCGTCGCGCTGAATGGCCTGGTGCTGGCCGACAGCGCCGTCGCGGACAGTAACCTCTCGACGGTGGAGAACCATCTCGCGCGGCCGGAGATTCAGCAAGCTGTGGCCACCGGACGGGGAACGGATCTGCGCACAAGTCACACCACCGGTGAACGCACCCTGTACCTGGCCGTCGGCATCGGCAGCACAAACCAGACGAAACCCTCCGGCTTCTTACGGCTGGGGTTACCCATGACCACGTTCGATCATGAGGTGGCCAAGTTACACCGGAACTTGGCCCTTGCCTTTGGCATTGCCTTCTTGATTGCCGTCGCGCTGAGTGTAGGGCTCGCGCGCAGCATCACAAAACCCCTCTCCGATATTGCCATCGCCGCACGACAGCTCGCCAATGGCAACCATACCGTCCGCATCAGGACGGGATCACGGGATGAAGTCGGCCTCCTCGCCGACACGCTCAACCAGATGACGGACCAACTGCGAGCCAAGATCGACGAGCTGTCCGAAGACCGGGCCCAGCTCTTGGCCATGCTGACCTCAATGGTCGAGGGCGTCATGGTCCTGGACTGCCGAGGCCGCGTCCTGCAAGTCAATCCGGCGCTGGAGCGAATGTTCGACGTCAGGCGAATGGATGCACGGGGGCACCATTGCTCCGACGTCTTTCGACATCCGCAACTGGACACACTCGTCTCAACTGTCTTGACGAAACGCCTGAACGAGGAAGATGAAATCCTGTTACAACCCAGCGGCCGATGCCTCCATATCGAGGCCTCGGTCACAGCCTGCGATCGCGAGAACGAAGCCTGCGCGGTGCTGGTTTTTCACGACATTACCGAGTTGCGACGCCTGGAGAATATCCGGAAAGATTTCGTCGCGAACGTGTCCCACGAGCTACGGACCCCGCTCACGTCGATCAAGGGCTATATCGAAGCTTTGCTCGACGGGGCCAAGGATGATCCTGAAACCAGCACGAAATTTCTCGAGATTATTCTCAAGCAAAGCGACCGGCTGAACCTGATCCTGGAAGACCTCCTCCAGCTCTCGAAGATCGAGTCAGGACAAATTCTCTTCAAGCGAGAACCCTTGCAGATCCAGCGGGTCATTGAACGGACGCTGGCCATGATCAAGCCGTTAGCGGACAAGAAGGGACACCGGCTCCTCTCTTTTGCAGCCCAGGATCTGCCGGCTGTGCTCGGCGATGAAGACCGGCTGATGCAAGTCCTCTCGAACTTGCTCGATAACGCGGTCAAATATACCCCCGGGAACGGGACCATTACCGTGGCGGCTCACCCGGTTGCTGACGATCTCGAACGGCCCACGATTGTCACAGCCGTAGAGCTCAGCGTGACCGATACCGGTCTCGGCATTCCTGAACAGGATCGCCCCCGCGTCTTCGAACGATTCTATCGAGTGGATAAAGCACGCTCGCGCGAGCTGGGGGGCACTGGTCTTGGCCTGGCAATCGTCAAGCATATCGTCGAGGGGTTGGGGGGGCGGGTATGGGTCGAAGCCAATGCCCCGACCGGCAGCCGTTTTGTCGTCCGGCTGCCAATCCAGCACATCGATCCGCCGGTTTAGTGAAGCCTGACCATGAGAAGATAAATGAGCGATGCGAGAAGCGCGGCGCCAGGGAGCGTGAACACCCAGGCGTAGAGAATTCTTGTCGTAACGCCCCAGCGCACGGCCGAGAGTCGCTTGATCGCGCCGACCCCCATGACTGACGTCGTGATGGTCTGCGTGGTGCTCACCGGCAGACCGATGTGCGCGGTCACGAGCAACACCGCCGCCGCACCGGTCTCGGCAGCAAATCCATGCACCGGTTCCAGTTTCACGATCCCCAT
>JANYAJ010000322.1 GCA_025361385.1 Nitrospira sp. | reverse complement strand
CTATCGCTGGCACTCCACAATGCCGCCATTCATCAGCAGATGCAGGAATTGGCCTCGCGCGATGGTTTAACCGGACTCCTGAACCGACGGACACTCAAAGAAGTCGGCTGCCGGCTTACGCATAGCCTCCGCAATCGCCTGGTCGCTTACTGGGGGCATCCCAGGTATGGAGGAATCCTCCTGCTCGGTGATGAGCCGATATTCCAAAAGGACGCGATCGTCGATTCGAAGCCATTCCCGCCGTTCGTCTGATCGTGGCATGTTGGGTTGCACAGATGGTGGCATCGTCGATTATCCCCTGCCTGTGCTCTGAATACGTTTGATGTGTTTCGAGTTTTTCATCACTCGTTTCTGGTTGTTGTTGTCGATGAACGAGACACAGGCAACTCGAAACGAGCAACTATAAACGAGGAACCAGCGCCTAAAAACCTGACGCAACCAATGGCGCGCTGTCCGTCGTATGAATCACCACCCCATTCCGGCCGCATCCCTTGGCTTCATAGAGTGCGGCATCGGCTGCGGCCATCCATTCGGGCACTGTCCCGATTGTTTTGTCCGGGATCTGTGCAATGCCTACGCTGACCGTGATCCTCACAGATCCTCCGTCCACGTCGAATGCATGGCGTTCGATCTGATCCCGCAGCCGTTCTGCGAGCACCGCGGCACGGGCGAGATCGGTATGGGGCAGCACAATCCCGAACTCTTCGCCTCCGTACCGGCCCACTGAATCCGTATCCCGCACGGCTTCCTGCATGATCGTCGCAATCTCCGTCAACACCCGATCGCCTCCCACATGCCCAAACAGATCGTTCACCTGTTTGAAGTGATCCACATCGACTAAGATCAGACAGGCGGATGCACGATATCGTGCCGGCTTTGAGTTCTCGCGAGAGGACTTCTTCGAGTGTCCGTCGGTTCAGGAGTCCGGTTAAACCATCGCGCGAGGCCAATTCCTGCATCTGCTGATGAATGGCGGCATTGTGGAGTGCCAGCGATAGCGACGTGCCGACCATGGACAACAGTTGGAGCTCGGATTCCGAGAAGGTGCCCTGCTGCCGCTCGACATACAAGAGCCCCTGGCTTTTGGGCGAGAAGGTCAGCGGGATGGTCATCTGTGCAGGCCGTTCGAACGCCGGAAGACCGCTCGACCATCGAAGCACCTGTGTCTGGGCCTGAGAAACCGGTGCAGCCTGCGCATTGAATCGGCTGAGGAGATGCGCGCGCACTCGTTGTTCTTGAGCCTCGTAGGCCGTCGTGCGAGACCAAGTCCAGACTCGATGGGGATCGGGCCGGCCGAGTCCGATAACATCCACCGGGACGAGCCCGGCAAGGCCATTGAACAGGGACCGAGCAATGGACTCGCTATTCAAGGGGCCTGCCAAGGCTTGTGTCAGGTGATTGAGCAGCGACAGCTTGATATTCCATTGCCGAAGGACATCCCGTTCACCCGCCAAGGAGGCATTCACCTGTGCGAGCTGTCCGGAGAGATCGCGCACGGCCTGAAACGCCTGCCGATTGATGAGCCCTTTCTGCAGGGCATCCAGCACTCGCGTTGCGGATGCGGGAACCGTCAGATAGTCGAATGCGCCGCCACGCAAGCATCTGGCCACCTGTTCGGCGCCCAGGTCCGGTCCCATGAGTATTACACAGGCGTCGTTTTCCACCGCGGCCAATCGGTCCAGCAACTCAAAGACCGGCTCAGGCGCGGCGGTCACTTCGCAGAAAATCACATCAGGCGATGTGGATTCGATTGCGGCGAGAGCCCCCGCTGGTCCGGTGAGTCGGAGGACACGATTCCCCGATGCTTCGAGACGTTTCCAGATTGCTTTGCGCTGAAAGGCGGCAGGACCTGCGACGAACAGGCAAGGCCTGCGATCGTCTTCCCTGGGGGGCCTGATGGCGCGACCAGGAATGGGATCGGCGTAGTCGAAACTTGCCTGCCTGCTCATATCGGACGCTCCTTGTCCTGTTGATGAAATCCTCTCGATGTCGAATCCGTTCGGGAGGGCTCTTTCTGTGCTCTCGCTTCCGGCGAGATCGACACCCGATCCTCTGCCTCTGCAACATCCCTGTCTTCGTGAGGCGAATGGCTCGACGGCACATTCAAGATCCGCTGATAGGTGCGAACCAGATTGTGGATCTGGCTGAATTCAATGCCCATGGTTCTTCCTACGTCGTTCGTGAAGCGGTTCAGGACTTTAACGAAATACGAGATACAAACGACGCTTCATGGTCCCTGCCTGCCGGTTTTCACCCTCGCGCGCTGAGAAACTCCACGGAGTCCGGCATTCTGGACGCGGCATACCCGTTCACGGCTCGCCCACCGGTACTCATATGCGCCAAGGTCTCTTGTGTCTGGCGGATCCACCGCTGAATCTGCTCGCGATTTTGCTCGGCATGGACCAAGGCCTGCCGCATCACATCGGCGAGACTTTCCCAAGCCTTGTCTTCACCCGGCAACATGGGCCGCCCCGCGAGTTGAGCGGAAACTTGGGCCAACCGAATCAACGTCTGGTCGATCGCCCGGATAGACACTTCCAGGTTCTCCAGGTCTTGGCTGGCAATCGACGCCTCACTCTGTTCTAACTGCCCGATAAACGCCCGATACTGCGCTTCGAGTCCCTGCAACGAAATCATCGTGTCCTCATCATGGCGTCGTAGGTTACTGACAATAAACCCAGTTTCTAATTCCGAGTTTCAGGTTTCGGGGCTCGAATCAAAAAAACTCGAAACTTCCCATCCCCCTCAGGCTTTGAGGGCCAGCCTGGGAGCTGTGTCTGGCTGTGCGTAAGCCGAGAGGCCGGCCGGCATCACGGGAGGAGGCAGTGCGCCGGTCCCGGCATCGATGATCGTCTTCACTTGAACGGCGACCTGCCTCCAGGAGCTATTGAGATCGGTCAACAGGGTACGGACCCGTTCCAGCGGTTGTGCCTGTTTCGCCAGATGTCCCTTGACCAGCTCCTCGTGCATATGGAGATAGAGCCGGTCCAGGTTCCGTGCGATCTCGCCCCCCTCTTCGAGATTGAGCGACTTGCGCAGTTCGCCGATGATGGCCAAGGCTCGATAGAGGGCAATACCGGAGGCCAGTGTATTCTGCTTCTCGATCTCCTGTATGGCCTGCCCGATCCGATAAATCGCGCCCTCGTAGAGCAGCACGATGATCTGGGCCGGATCAGACTGGGTCACATTGCCGGCCATGTACGTCGCAATGGCATTGGGGTTATTCGATACGCTCACAGGCACTCCTCCTTAGATAACCGGAACGAGGGTAATTTGAATGCTCACCGTTACCCCCCAATCTTCGGCAAGTTCGCGAGTTGGGTAGTCAAGTAGTTGCTCGTTTGATGAAGCGTATTGAGAACAGTTTCCAGGCGAACGAGTTGCGCGCGAAACTCATCCCCCGATGCCGTAATGCGATCGTTGAGCTTCTTGATGTCGCTCGCAATTCGGTCCACATTTTTCTGCAAGCCGTTCGACTTCGAAATCAAGATCCCGACGGAGGGATCGGTATAGGCGGCCAGAGACGAGACGAGACGATCTCCGACTCCCCGCGTCACATCGATGACGCCGAACAGGCCGGTCGAGGCGCTCTCCGTACTGATCGACAGGCCGTCTTCCGCGCCTCCAGAGTTGCTTGTCAGAATATTGCCCTTGCCGATGGCGACATGGTCGTTGATCGTGCCTGCGATATCGGCTCCTTGAGCCGTCCGCCCGACCGCACCGATGCCGGTTTGCGTCGCACCGGCTTGGTCGGAGACCACGGTAAACCGCACGTCTGCCCCATAGTCCTTCGACACGATTTTCAGTTTCCCGCTGTCGTTCGAAGCAGACAGGCCCACCTTCTGCGTGGCGAAGGCGCTGTTCAAGGCACTGACGATATCGTTGATCTTGAGCCCTGCGGCGAGGGACGTGCTGAACGATGACGTTGTCGGAGCGACGTCTGTATAGTTGCTGCTGTAGGAAAAGCTTAGCGATTCAGCACTGGTCAAGCCGGTCGTGGACAAATCCTGAAAGGTCACATCCGATGAGCCGCCGAGAGCGGCCTTCTGAGGGGCCGCCGTGATATTGATCCCATACCGCCCAGGTGCAGTCTTGGCCGTCAAGCCGTTGAATGTCACGGCGCTGTTGCGGGGTGTTCCAATCCCGAGGAAAAGCCGCTTGACCCCCTCCGAGTCGGCGCTGATGGCGGATGAGAGAATTGCCTCATCGACCGTCAGGGCACCGGTCTTACTGTTGGACGTGATCCCGATCTGAGAGAGATTGGCTTTTCCAGTGGTGAGGCCTGGAACTTGACCGCTCACAATATCTTTCAGTTGACGTTGAATCGCGCGCAGGGCTGAATCTCCCAGTAGAGGTCCGGCTTTCTGGGTGCTCGCATCGTAGTTCAATTGCGTATTGAGAAAGGTGTTGAAGTCGTTGTAGGCGGTGACAAAATTCTTGATCTTCCCCACCGCCGCGGTGGCGTCCGAGGAGACGGCTACGATCACGCCGTTCGACTGATCGGCTTGCTGCAGATTCAAGGTCACGCCTTGAATGATATCCGTGACGATATTGGAGGGCTTGGTATAGGTGGTACCGTCCACAACCACCACGGCATCCTGACCGGCTTGGAATATCGGCGCAAACACATCCACGGAAAACCGGTCTCCGGCGGCGAGGGCCCCGGTCGCGCCAAAGTCGATCTGCACGCCTTCGTTGGTGGTCCCGGAACCGTCGATCGCGGTAGCAGCCGCAGCGGCCGTAATCCCCGCACCCGACGTCGCCGGACCGGCTGTTCCGTTATAGGCCGCTCCCCCATAGCCCAAATAGGTCAAACCTCCGTCGATGGAATACTTGTAGGTGGCGACTCCCGGCGCTCCGCCGGTCACGGCCTGAATGAGAAAAGTCTTGTTCGTCGAGCCCGTATAGTTGTTACCCGCATTCGACGTGACCGTCCCGGCAAAACTGTTGCCGCTAAAGGCATAGGCCGCTTCGACCTTCTTATTTGTAAAATCCAGGGTGGTGTCGTTGTTCGTGATGGTCACAGTGTTGGAGGCGCCGCCTCCATTGGCCGCCAGGACCAGGCGATAGGGATTGGAACCGGTCCCGTCGTTGATAATGGTGGCGGTAACCGTACCGCCTGTCGCATTGATCGAATCCCGCAGTGCCTGCAGCGTCGTACTGGCAGACACGGCCACGTTGTATTCCGTCCCGGAATTGCCGATTTTGAACTTGAACGTCCCATCTGCACTGGCGACCGATGTGGTATTCTGATCGACGAATCCATTGGCTGCCAGCTTGGCAGCCTGGGCTAGCTGTTTGACCGATACGGCATAGGTACCCTTGGTTGCCGTACTGTTCGCTGTTGCCGTCAGGAGCGAGGCCCCCGCCGTCGTCTTCCCGACCGCCACGGTATTCACATTGAAATTCGCCGGATTATTCACCGAGCTGGCAACCGCCAACAGGGTGGACAGCTTGGTACTGACGCTCAAGACGGCGGTGGCTTCATTCTGGTAGACAGTCTGCCTGGCCTGGAGGATCTTGACCGGCCCCTGGGCCGCATCTTGAACTTGCTGGATGAGTTGATCGTAGTTGATTCCGGATGCGAGGCCGGTCGAGCTAATAGCCATTGTCGCTCCTCCTGCTGATTCTTTATCGGCAAGAAACGGACAAACTTGAGCAATTACAGGCAGGGGGAGACGTAACAGCGTGAGACGTACGAGGCAGGGCGTAAGATGTAAAAGGTGAACGGTATCAGGAAGATCGGCAAATCTCGTCAGAGCTATCCACTCCGTGCTCTTCAAATGACCTGTTACTTTTTACATTTCCCGTTTTACCTTTCACGTCTCACGTCTGTCGAGACCGCATCCTGCTATACGACCGTGTCGATCCTCGGCCCGATCAGGTTCCTGATCACATCCGACGCGGCATGCATCTCTTTGGCTGGAATTTCTCGGATGACGGCTCTGGTTTGCGGATCGACGATGAAGGCTGTGATTTCCTGCGTCTTGGTGTTCACACGGAACTGGAAGTCGTACGTCGCCGATGCGACGACCGGCTCCTGTTTCGTGATCGGCGGGGCCTTCGCTTCAGAGACATTGGCGCGTTCGATCGGCCGAGTCTGAATCGCGCCCGGAACATTTCCATCAATTTTTTCAACCATGGTTGAACCTCATGATGCGGAAGAATGGAGGCGCGGACCAACTGGTCCGCGCCTCCGCCCTCTGTCGCTTGCTACTTCAGAAGCTGCAGCGCGATCTGCGAGGTGCTATTCGCCTGCGACAGAATCGCCGTACCGGCCTGCACCAAGATCTGGTTCCGCGTGAATTGCGCCGTTTCATAGGCGAAGTCCGCGTCCTTGATCCGGGCTGCCGCTGCTTCCTGATTCTCAGCGGACACAGTCAAGGCCTGTGTCGTCAAGTCCAGCCGGCTCGTCAAGGCGCCGACGTCGGACCGCACCTTGCTGATCTGCGCAAGGGCTGCGTCGAGAGACAGAATCGCCGTATTGGCGCCGTCTTGTGTGGTGATGTCTAACACGGCCAGCGAATTAGTGAGGTTCGTCGTGTAGGGTACACCCGTACTTGCCCCACCAAAGTCCGTGGTTCTCCCGGAGAAATTGACGTCCGCCTGCGACGTCAACCTGACGGCGCCACGGTACTGATTGACGCCCTGGCTCGCACCGGTAATGGTGGTCGCATTGGCGCTCCCTGAGAATACCGAGATATTGCGCCCGTCTGAAGCCGACAGGACCAATCCCCCCGAACTGTTCACCGCCGCGGTCACCCCTGTGGACGACGTCTTGGCGTTGATCGCCGCCCGCAAGACGCCCGTGCTATCGCCGGCTGCGATATTGGCCGTCGCATCGATCGCAAAACCATTGACGAAGAGCTCATTGGCCGCAAGTGTGCCGGCACCAACGGTTGTGGTCTGAGAAAACGAGTTCGTAACGGCCACTCCAGCCACTCCGGTCTTCCCTCGCACGTTATTGATGGCCGCCGCCTTGGCAATCGCGCCGGATTGGCCGTTATAATTGCTGACCTCGCTCGCGGCAGTGCCTGATCCCACCGCCTGGCTCGCCAACCCGATACCACTCAACTGCGACCCGGCTGACGTGGCATTGAGGTACGACAACTTGAGATCGGTCCCTTTGGCGCCGACCAAGGTGTAGGTGGACCCGTCGGTGTTCTGACGAGCCGTGACATTCGTGATCCCGGCCGCATTGATCTTGGCCACGAATGCCGATACGAACTGGCTGTTCGTCGTATAGGCCGCGCTGCTCCCTGAATGGATGGACGTGCCGCTCACGTTGGCCAAACTGGTAATCGCTGTCCCATTGATGTACAGGCTTCCGACGCCCGTCGCAAGCTGGACGGCAATGTTGTTGCTGGTCGCCGAGGTGCCTCCGCCTGCCGCCACGCTGGCCGACGCGGTCGCGCCGGATGCTCCGACCGTACCATCGCCTAACTGGAGGGTACCGCCGGTCTGGTTGTAAAACAACTCCAGCACGGAGACTTGATCGTCCGTGGCCGTGGTCGCGCCAACCAACTGCCCGTTGATATTAAATTCGCCCGCTGTGATGGCGCCGTAGCCACTCTGTTCGCTCGTACCGGCAGACCCGATCCCATCTTGGATGTTTACGGAGAAGGCCGCAAACTTGCCAAGCTGGGCTGCCCGCACATCGCCCAACGAGAAGGAGATCGTCTGGTCAGCGTTGGCACCGACCTGAATTTTGCCGGATGAAAACGAACCGTCCAGCAAAGATGCACCGTTGAACTCTGTCGTGCTGGCCAGACGATTCAGTTCCGCCACGAGCAAGGTGGATTCACCATTGAGAGTCGAACGGTCTGATGCGGTGTTCGTGTCACTGGCCGATTGCACGGCCAATTCACGCAAGCGGCCGATGATGTTGGTCGCGACATTGAAGGCACCTTCCGCCGTGTTGACCAGGGATCCGGCATCGCCGGCGTTCCGCACGGCCACGCGCAGGCCCCGGGCCTGGAAACTCAGCTTGGTGGCAATGGACAAGCCGGCTGCGTCGTCCGCTGAACGGTTGACGCGAAGACCGGATGACAACCGCTCTAACGACTGGGCCAGCAAATCGTGGCTGCTATTTAAATTCCGTTGCGCCGTTAAACTGGGGATGTTGGTATTGACTGTTAACGCCATTGGAAATTCCTCCGTGACAGATACAGAACTGGAACATTAAAATGCCGCAACATCCATGTCGTCGGCCTGATGTGTGTCATCTCATTGCACCGGGACCTTTTCGCGACTTGCCTCCTTTCCCTGTGTTCATGAGTTTGCATGGACTGTGTATCGGACAGTGGCAGGACGAACTTGAGAGGCGTATGGGCCTAGTGCAGGACAGTGCCGGTTGGTGACGGTTTGTGCAGGTTGATCGATCGGGGAAACGTGAAGCGTGAAACGTATCTCGTGAAGCGTCGGTCGCTGACAACTATACTTTCAGTCTTGCGGAATACGCTTCACGAACGACGGCCTTCTTAGGCGAGGTCGAGGAGATTGGAGGCCAAATAGCGCGGCGACCGGAGAGTGGGATCGAAACTATAGAACACCACCAGGGTCCGATGGCGGTCGAGGTCAAGAAACGCCGGATAGCCGGTTTCAAACTCATGCTGGTATTGATAGCCGTCGGGGTCTTCGAGCAATCGATGTTCGATCCATGTCGCGCCGAAATCTTCACTCAGACTGATCCCGACGCCGGGAGTCTCAAGGCCTTGAGGATTTCCCCTATGGCTCCTGTATCCGAGCAGTATCAGGCCTGATTCCGTCAGATGGAGCGAGGGAGAGGTCCCCCACAGGGCCATCGGCAGAGGCGCAGACCAGCTATGGCCACCGTCTGAGGAGAGACACTGGAATAGTTGTCGCACATCTGGTCCCACGCCTTGCTGGCGCAGAATGGCCAGAATACGCCCGTCAGGCAACTCCACCAACGTCGCTTCGTTGAATCCGGCACAATGTATGACCTCGTCATGAGGGGATGGGATCCTCGTGTGAGGGTCGTACCCGATCGTGACATGCTCGCCCCATGTCTGGCCGCCATCGCGCGAACGGACCAGGCCAGTTCGCCAAGGTTCATCGGATTGCCGCTTCCCCCAAATCGGGCAGAGAAGATCCCGGTTCCTCAGCTCGACGATCTTGCCGTAGGCAAAGGGCTCGACCACATCGGTAGGGATCGGGATCGGATCGGACCATGTGGCCCCCTGGTCATGGGAACGCAGAATCAATAGATCGGCTTCATGCTGATCCCATTTGCGCGTGATCTTGGTGTCGCAGCAGGGATAGAGAAGCGTGCCATCTTTCAACATGGTCAGGCCCACCGAGAGGTTAATACAGCCGTCTGGCTTCTGAGAACGCACAATTGAAATTGGCCTGTCCCATGTCCGGCCTTCGTCCGTGGAGCGAAGAAGAAACGCCTCTCCGCCAGGCTGACAATCGAATTGGGTGCAAAAACTGACGAGGAAGTCCCCATTCGCGGCACGAGTGAGGCCGGGGAAGAGGGCCTCATCTTGAACGCCTTTGTAGACGACGAATCGATCAGTGATGGCGAGAGGCACGGAGCGAGGTGCCATAGGTTTCATGCTGTTTGCCGCTTCCAGGCTCGCAAACACGTTGAAAAGATGTTGTTGTACAGGTGCATCAACTGTGCAAGGCCTTACTCGAGAGAATACAAATGAAATCCGCCCCTGGCGCAGGAACAATTTTTCCAGCCGCAATACCAACGGTCTTCAAAATATTAAATCCGGATCGCTCCAAACAACATTGCAAGGCATTGAGCGTAGGAATGCCCTGCACATAATCTCCGTACCGGCTAAAATAGGAATGCCCCTGACTTTCATCATAGTAGGGCGAATACCCCTGGTGACAAGCGATGAGGAACGCCCCGTCGTCTTTCAGCATTTTTCGCACCTTCAGGAAGCTTTTCTTCAGATCATGCAAGTAGTACATCATATCGATCATGGATATGAGCTTATATTTGCCACTCAGCACTGTTCGAGACGCATCGTCAGGAAATGCCCCCTGGGATACCTGCAGTCCCTTGCTGCGCGCAAATGAGGCCGCTTCCTTATGCGGCTCCAGACCGTACGAATCGAACCCCAACGCCTGGTAGAGATAGGTGTACCTGCCGCACCAGGTTCCGATATCGAGCGACCGTCCTTTTTTCTCGACATCTTCCAGTAAACGGACCACAGGATTGTTTCCGGTAAATCCAACGCAAGGCTCTTGCAGTGTCTCTTTCACTCCATCAGGCCCGAGGTTGTGTTGAGCGATATACTCGATCGACTCGCTGAACCCCAGCCGGCGATCCGGATAGAGCAGCCCGCAGTCGTCGCACCTCATGATCGTGCGACACTCGCCTCTACCGATACGTAGCGGCTGGTTCTCGCGATAGCATGTAGCCTGGGCATGATGACAAAATGGACAGCCGACGAGCATGGATCACTCTCTATGACGTCTCACGTCTTGCATTTCACGCTTATTGTGTCGTCGCCATCGAGACCTGGCGTTGGTACAGGGCCGCGATCTGCAACATCAGATCTGTTCGATTGGGCACCAAGCGGAGCATGTTCTCATAACAGAGTCCCGCTTCCATGTAGGCTCCACGCTTGAGATAAAGACGCGCCAGTTTCTCATAGGCATCGAGATCGTCCTCTTCCAATCGGCAGGCCTCTTGGAGAAATACTTCGGCTTGTTCCTCAGACCCTTGTTCTAAGGCCAGATCCCCCATCGCCTTGTACAGATCGGCGCGTGAGGGATCAAGCACCAGCGCCTGCTCCCAGGCTTCAACCGCGCCGTCTCGGTGCTCCAGCTTTAGTTTGGCATGGCCGAGCTTCGCATAGATTTCTGCAGTGGGATGCTGCAGGGCCGCTTGCGTCAAGATAGAAATCGCCCTGGTGTAATCCTTCGTCCGGTAATAAAACCACCCGGCTTCTTCGAGGGATTCGGTAGGGACCTTTCCTGCGAACTCCTCTTTCAAACGGGCCGTACGCGTATTCCAGGCCTGGTGCTTGGCCTGCGCCTCTTGCACCAATCCTTCCAGCTTCCGATCGGATCGCGTGAGGCCTCTCAACTGCTCCAATACACCCAGGGCTTCACTGGTCCGATTGGCGGCCAGGAACAACGAGGCGGCAAACTTCAACGTCGGTACATGATCGGGGTTGCGCGCCAGCGCCTTCTGCACAGCCTGAAGCGCCTCACGTCCATACTCGATTTTTCCATAGGCGAGACCATACTGATACCAATCCTCCGCTGTCGCGTCGGCTCCCAGCGGCTTGCCCTCCAGCTCACGAGCCCGTTTCAGCTTATGGATCAATCGATCCAACGGCACTTTCAGAAGGCCTGCGGCTCTGGCGACGCTGGGATAGTACACTTCAGCCCGCGTAATCTGTTGCGTGATCTTTTCATCGACATCTTCAATCTCATCGATTTCCGCAATGGCATGCTGCACCATGTAGAGTTCCAAGGCATAGTTCTGTTCACCCAAGAGGTATAACACGCGGCCATGGCGATCCATTTCCTGCGTGAGCGTTTCAGCGGCCATCGACAACTTGCCGAATTCCTCATCATTCATCTGTCCCTTGTCGATTCGCTTCCGAAGCTTGCGAACCACACCGAGGATCTCCTTGCACTCCTTCTGTATCGAACCGAGTTCCCCGCTCACACCATCCATTTCTCCCAGTAGCGCCTCCATCCTGACCTGGTCTACCTGTTCACTCTGATGGCGCAGCATCCCCTTGATGTCGATCTTCGGCACCGCGCAATACTCGTCGATGACATCTCGAAGCCGCATCACCCGCGCACCGTCTTTCTTCGCACCGGCCTCCGTCGCGTCGATGATGAGGGCTTTTGTGTCCTTGAACGCCTTTTCGAAGTGATGAATCGCATGTTTAAACGAACCCATCGTACCCACCGGCTCACCGAAGATGTCTTCAACGGTGTCCCAATCCTCGGTACTGACCTTCCACAACGACAGATCTGCCGCATGGATCTGATTCTTGGGAAAGGCCAAGTCCTGCCCGACGAGAGTGATGGGATCGCAACCCATCAGCCGAGCGAGATGGAAGGAGAGATGGGCGACCGTCGTCCCAGACGCGATGTCGCCCTTGTCGTCGACATATTGCAAAAGCCAGTCTGGGATGCGGTTCGGCACATGGGATTGCGTAAAACGGGGGCCATGGAAGGCCCTGATGCTTTCGTAATATCCCCCACAGTGATAGACCAGGGAAATTTCAGGATCGATCGGAACGTCTTTGAACTTCTCGAAATTAATTTGATTGAAATCGATGGTGGTCACGATATCCGGCTTGATCCCGAGCGGCAACAGCAAGCGCAGGGCCGTATCGACTGCGATGATAACGGCGCGCCCATCCAGTTCACGGAGGAGATGGATATTTTTCTCCAGCGAAGGCCCCGCCGAGACCAAAATGGCCGGACGTCCCTCAAACAGGTTTTCCAGACGTTTAACTCCGGCTGATCGGATGACCTCTGGAAAATTCATCAAAAAGTTTTCCATGAGCCGTTGACCGGCCTTCAAGGTCGTGTTGCGATTCAGAATAATGGCGCGGGACTCTTTCTGTGCGATGTCCTTGAAACGTTCATAGGTCTCTGGGTGGAGTCGCATCGAAGGTCCGTAGCAAATGACATCCACCTTTGCGGTCATAAACTTCACGGCGAGCAGTTGGATCCATTTCTCTAGTCCGATGTCGTGACCGGCAAGGATCCGGACGAAGTCGGAGCTCAATACTTCGGTGAGATCCACATGGGTCAGCGCGGTCTTCAGAATAGCCGGGTCAGCCTCACAGATCACCACGGGATGTTTTTTCTCCAACTTCTTCGTCAGCTCAATCGCGAGATATCCCAGCCCGAATCCCAATAAAATAGAGGCATTCTCTCCTTTCATCTCTTGTTTCTCAGCCGAGCGTCTCGCGCTGTTGATCGGATCTTCCATATTGTGGAGTAACACGCGTTCTCCTGACGGCGACGTGACCCAGGCCGTTAATACTCCCGGTTGGTTCGAGGGAACGACTTCGATGTGACTGCAATCAACCGGTTCGGTCATCATGGCGGCCACTTCAGGATTGCGCATCAAGAGGATGGCAAGGTTCTGGTCAAAGAAGCTCATGGGGGGGGGGTCCTTTCGATAAGTCTATGCCGTGAGGGCCGCACGATGGGGGCTCGGACGCCGAACACGTTCAGGAAACACCTCTTGCAACATTTGAAGAATCGACCGGCGCCCCAGCGGCAAATCACGCCGGGAGTCATATCCTGCCGTCGGTGCCGGTTGAGCGCCTTCATAGGTGCGGCGTTTCAGGCCTCGGTGGGGAATTTCGATGTGCGGCGGGATGATGAACATCTCGTCGACTTCCAGCGCAATGGACGACTCGTCTTCCGTCATGAGGAGTTCATACATCTTCTCGCCGGGCCTGACCCCCACAATCTTTCGTTCGACGGCCGTAGGATCGATGCCCTGATCCGGCGAAAAATGCTGAATGACCGCCTCCGCCAGATCCCCCATGCGCAACACCGGCATCTTCAAGATGAAGATCTCCCCTCCAACCATGCGGTTCATCGCCTTGAAGACCAAACTCACGGCTTGCGGAATCGATAAGAAGAAGCGGGTCATATCCGGATCGGTAATCGTCACCGGCTGGCCTTTAACGATCTGATCGATCCAGGCCGGCACGACGGAGCCCCGGGACCCCAACACGTTGCCGAACCGGACGCAGGCGAACTTGGTCCCGCTGACACCGGCATAGTGGTGCGCGCTCGTGAACAGTTTTTCCGCCAGTAATTT
>JANYAJ010000267.1 GCA_025361385.1 Nitrospira sp. | reverse complement strand
CAAGTGCGTAACATCGCGGAGGTCACGACCGCCGTCGCGCGCGGCGATCTGTCGAGGAAGATTAGCGTCGATGCCAAGGGCGAGATCCTAGAACTGAAGAACACCGTCAATACGATGGTGGACCAGCTCAACGGCTTCTCCGCTGAGGCCACGCGCGTGGCCCGAGAGGTCGGCACGGAAGGCAAGCTCGGCGGCCAGGCGGTTGTACCCGGCGCCGCCGGCACCTGGAAAGATCTCACCGACTCGGTCAACGTCATGGCCTCCAACCTCACCACGCAGGTGCGCAACATCGCAGTCATCACGACGGCGGTGGCCAACGGCGATCTGTCCAAGAAAATCACCGTCGATGTGAAGGGCGAGATGCTGGAACTGAAAAACACCGTCAATACGATGATGGACCAGCTCAACGGCTTCTCCGCTGAAGTGACACGCGTGGCCCGAGAGGTCGGCACGGAGGGCAAGCTCGGCGGCCAGGCGGTCGTGCCCGGCGCCGCCGGCACCTGGAAGGACCTCACCGACAACGTCAACTCGATGGCCTCGCTCCTCACCGGCCAGGTCCGCGCCATTGCCGAAGTCGCCACCGCCGTGACCAAGGGCGACCTTACGCGCTCCATCCAGGTGGAGACTAGCGGGGAAGTGGCCGAGATGAAGGACAACATCAACACGATGATTTCCAACCTGCGCGAAACCACCGAACGCAACCGCGAACAGGATTGGCTCAAGACCAACCTCGCCAAGTTCGCTGGCATGCTCCAGGGCCAGCGCGAGCTGAACACCGTGGGGCAGATGCTCCTCACCGAGCTGGCGCCGCTGATCAATATCCACCAGGGCACCATCTACCAGCTCACCGGAAATTCCTCGCTCACGCTGCTGGCGAGCTACGCGCATGAGGGGGACGGGCCGCTCAAAAAAACCATACGCCTCGGCGAAGGCCTCGTCGGCCAATGCGCGCTAGAAAGAACGCGCAACCTGCTTCCCAATGTGCCGCCGGATTTTCTCTCGATCTCCTCCAGTCTCGGCGAAGCGCGGCAGGTGAGCATCATCGTGCTGCCCGTGCTCTTCGAGGGGCAGACCAAGGCCGTCATCGAATTAGCGTCGCTCCAGGAGTTCGGCGCCGGGTCTCTCGCGTTTCTCGAGCTGCTCACCCAGAGCATCGGCGCAGTCTTCAATACGATCGAGGCGACGATGCGCACCGAGAGCCTGCTCACGCAATCGCAGCGGCTCACAGTCGATTTGCAGTCCCGCCAGAGCGAGCTCCAGCAGAGCAATGAGGAGCTGGGCACCAAGGCCAAGCTCCTCGCCGAACAGAACGCCGAGGTCGAGCGCAAGAACACCGAGGTCGAGCAGGCCCGCCGCGCGCTCGAAGAAAAAGCCGCCGAACTGGCGCTCACCTCGAAATACAAGTCTGAGTTCCTTGCGAACATGTCCCACGAACTGCGCACGCCGCTCAATTCTATCCTCATCCTCAGCCAGCAGCTTGCCGACAACACCGGGGGCAACCTCTCGGGCAAGCAGGTCGAGTTTTCCCGCAACATCAACTCCTCCGGTTGCGACCTCCTCAACCTCATCAACGACATCCTGGATCTCTCTAAAATCGAGTCCGGCACGGTCACCGTCGAGGTCGAGGATATTCCCTTCGCCAGCCTATACGACACCATCGGCCGCAACTTCCGGCACGTCGCCGATGCCAAGAACCTGCCCTTCGACGTGCAGTTCGCCGAGGAGCTGCCGCACGCTCTGTCCAGCGATCCGAAGCGTCTCCAGCAAATCCTCAAAAATCTCCTGTCCAATGCCGTCAAGTTCACCACCCAGGGTCACGTCAAGATGCACGTCGGTCTCGCCACGCAAGGCTGGACGATCGATCACCCCGTGCTGAAGAACGCGCAACATGTGATTGCCTTTGCCGTCGAGGACACCGGCATCGGCATCCCGGCAGACAAACAGCGGCTCATCTTCGAGGCGTTCCAGCAGGCCGACGCCGGCACGGCTCGCAAATTCGGCGGCACCGGCCTCGGCCTCGCCATCAGCCGTGAGTTGGCCGCGCTGCTTGGCGGAGAAATTAAGCTCATGAGCGTCTACGGACAGGGCAGCACGTTCACCCTCTTCCTGCCGCTGCACTACGACGGCCCCGACAGCGCGAGGACCGTCGCGGCCGTCGTCACCACGGGCGGGCCGCGGCAGGATCGCGTGGGCAGGACCCTGTCCCTCGAGCGCACAGAACAGATCGAGGACGATCGCCACGTCATCAAGGAGGGCGATCGCGTATTGCTGATTATCGAAACCCATCTGGATTACGCCCGCATCCTTCTCAACCTGGCGCGCGGCAAGGACTTCAAGGGCATCATCGCCACGAGAGGCCTGGCGGGCCTGGCACTGGCCAAGCAGTTCCTCCCTACGGCCATCTCGCTCGATATTTTCCTCCCCGACATCCATGGCTGGACAGTGCTTCACCGGCTCAAGCGTGACCTGTCCATGCGCCATATCCCGGTGCAAGTCGTCACGGTGGATACAGGGCGTCGGGACGACCTCGCGCACGGCGCCTTCGCCTACCTCGTCAAAGAACCCACGACCGATGGCCTGGAGTCAGCATTGGACCGGCTCAAGAGCTTCACCGCCCCGCGCACGAAGCGGCTCCTGATCGTCGAGGACCACGACATCGAGCGGAAGGCCATCGTCGAGCTGCTCGGCTATACAGACATCGAGACGGTGTCCGTCGCCACCGGCGGCGAGGCGCTGGAGGCGATGATCGACAAGCCCTTCGACTGCGTGGTGCTCGACCTGCGCCTGCCGGACATGACCGGGTTCGAACTGCTGGAGAAAGTACATGCCAATCCAGGCATGGTGGACATACCAGTGGTCGTGTTCACCGGGAAGGAGTTGACCGCCGAGGAACAGGCACGGCTCAAGACGATGGCTTCGAGCATCGTCCTCAAAGACGTCCGGTCAGCCGAGCGCCTGCTGGACGAGACGGCTCTCTTCCTCCATCGCGTCGTCACCGGCCTGCCGCTAGAGAAGCAGCAGATGATCGAGCGAATCCACAACTCGAACGAAATCCTGCGCGGACGCAAAGTCCTCGTGGTCGATGACGATATGCGCAACATCTTCGCCCTGACTTCCCTGCTCGAGGACCAGGAGATGGACGTCATCAGTGCGACCGATGGCCACAGCGCCATCGACATCATGCAGCGCACGCCGGACTTGAACATCGTGCTCATGGATATCATGATGCCCGACATGGACGGCTACGAGACAATGCGCGAAATCCGCAAAACCCAAGAGTTCCGCACGCTCCCGATCCTCGCACTCACGGCGAAAGCGATGAAAGGCGATCGTGAGAAATGTCTCGACGCCGGCGCGAGCGACTACATCGCCAAGCCGGTGAATACCGACCAGCTCCTGTCCCTGATGCGGACGTGGCTGTTCCGATGAACGAGACTATGAAACCAGGACGCCATTCCATGAACGATGACATCCTCCAGACGGCAGCCGGCGGCCAGGCGCAAGACCCCCTATTCCAGCGTCGTCTTGCTGACGAGGCGTCCACGTCCGATGATCAGGGCGACCCCATCAACATCCTGATCGTGGACGACGAATCGAGAAACCTCTTCGTACTTGAAGCCGTCCTAGACGATCCAGGTTACCGGCTGGTCCGGGCTGAATCCGCCGACCAGGCACTGCGCGCGCTCATCGATGAGGAATTCGCCCTCCTCATCCTGGACATCCGGATGCCCGGCATGACCGGCTTCGAACTGGCCCAGATGATCAAGGGACGGAAGAAAACCGCCCAGGTGCCGATCATCTTTCTCACCGCCTACTACAACGAAGACCAGCATATGCTCGAAGGCTACAGCGCCGGCGCGGTGGACTATCTCCATAAGCCGGTGAACCAGGCCATCCTTCGCTCGAAGGTCTCCGTCTTCGCCGAGCTGCACCGCAAGAACCGCGAATGCGACAGGGTCAACCGCGCCCTGCTTGCCGAAGTGATCGAGCGCCGGCAGGCCGAAACCGAGTTGACAATCCTGACAGGGAAGCTGATCCGGGCGCAAGAAGAGGAGCGCCGCCGGATCGCGCGGGATCTGCACGACGACTTCAATCAACGATTGGCGGCGTTGTCTGTGGAGTTGGCGACCATCGAACGCGCGCTGATCGCCCCCCCTGCGCCGATCACGCGGCAACTCATGGCCGTTCGTGGTCAGGTCGTGCAGCTCTCCAATGACCTGCACGATCTGGCCTACAAGCTCCACCCGTCGTTGCTCGAACACATCGGCCTGGAGATCGCTCTGCGAGACCACGTCTCCCAGTTCACGAAACAGACCGGGCTGCCCGTCACCTGTCTCGTCCGTGAGGTGCCAGAGAGGCTTCCGCCGG
>JANYAJ010000237.1 GCA_025361385.1 Nitrospira sp. | reverse complement strand
TTAGCTCCCAGGGGTCCGCTCGCGACTTGCCGCATCCACCGATTGAACGTCGGTTGGGGAATGCCCAACTCCCGCGCCACCTGGCACTCGCTCTTCCCACTGCGCCGGCACAAGTCCACGGCTTCCTGCTTAAACTCCGGCGTGAAACTCCGTCGCTGCTGGCCCATGAGGCACCTCCCTTCGCTGATTATGCACGGAAGGTGTCCACAAAATCAGGGAAAGACCACTTGGCCAGACTTGGCCTGAATGAGCCTGAGTGGGCTGGAATAGGTGGGGGAAACGGTTTCCTAAGCCTTTCCAGTACTTCCACATGAACCCTTGTTAGCAGAGCTGAAAGCCTCTCCTGGAGTGGATTTGCGCTGATTTGACCATTTGGTTCTATTCAGGCGGACTGAGGCCTTTTTAGGCGTTTTATGCCGTAGAATGAACACGCCTGGAACACGTAGGGTTTCTATCTATAAATGGTTTGTTTTAGATGCACAACAGAAGGACTCTCTCGCGCATCGCTGCCGGAGCGAGAACGACAGAGTCTGACGGGGCAGATGGGGGGGCCTCTGGATCAGGTCCCATATACCTATGGCGAGTATTTTGACTTCTTCAAGAAGCTAAGCGTCGAGATCTACGTTAATCGGACGATGATTTTGCTCTACCAGATCGATCCAGCGCGCGTGGCCTCTTCAGTTACACTCATTCCGCTGGCAAGGATGGTGGACGTGTTCGCATCAGCCGACCAAACCATTGTGTATCAGGAACAACGTTGATTCCTGGGATGGAAAGGGATAGACTGACGATATGCGAGTACATTCCCATCGCTTCCCTTCGGTTCTAGCCTGCACACTTGTCGTGCTCTTTTTCGCGTTGAGCTTCAATGCCTATGCCTGCCTCCTGCCGGTAAGTGGCGTCCCGGCCGCTGCAATGGGCAATGGCTGTTCGACTCCGGATGAACCACCGGTCTATCAGTTCTGCGATGCGTTTAAGACGCTCGGCGTGCAGTCTGCCGATAAGTTCCACCTCGACAGTGACTGTCAAACTCTCTGTCCGGAAGATACCGCCTCGCTAGCTCTTCTTGCCATCCTCACCTCAGATAGCAGCCGCATATCCGATCATCCCACAGTCGGTCCGCCCCAGGATCTCCTGCTCAAGATTTCCGTACTTCGTATCTGATCTTCCCAGTTCATACCTCGTAATCGCTCCTGTGCCATCACGTGTGCCGTTCGACGCCCGGTTTCAGCGACCGGCCTACCGTCTCGTTCTCTTGGCCCACGTACGACCAGAGCGCAGACTGGGCCTCGAACGTGTGAGAACTCTGGGAGGTCATTGCTATGAGACGGAATAGACGACGTCAATGTGTGGCTGTCGCGTCAGTGCTGATGATGTTCTTCAGCAACGGACTGTCGAGAGCACAGGATCCCGACTCTGTACTGCACAACCGGCTGGTGCTGCCGGAATTGATCCACGAGCTCCTGGCCCGGAATCCCGAACTGGTGGCGACACGCAAGCAATGGGAAGCCGCCACGAATCGGATTACGCAGGCGCGGGCGCTGGATGACCCTACCCTGTCCGTCACGTTGTTTAATGTCCCCCAGACCTTCAACGTCACGCAGACGCAGAACAGCATCTTCGGTCTTTCGCAGAATCTTCCCTTCCCCGGCAAACTCGCGCTCAAAGGCGACGTGGCGAGTCGTTCGGCCGAGATGACCGAGCAAGCGGTTCGTGCGAAGGAACGGGAGCTCGTCGCCCGTCTCAAGCAGGTCTACTACGATCTGTTCCTCACACACAAGGCGATCCAGATTCATCATGAACAAGTCGAGTTGCTCGGACAGTTCGTAGAGATTACGACCGCGAAGTTCCGAACGGGCAAGGGAAGCCAAGCCGATGTCCTCAAGGCCCAGGTTGAGCTGTCCATGCTATTCCAGCATCTTCCCGTCCTGGAACAGCGTCGCGAGACTGCCGAAGCGATGCTGAATACCCTGCTGGATCGGGACTCCAGCTCACCGTTGGGCATCCCTCAAGAGCCGTCTCAAATCCCGTTCGACAAAACCCTCGACGGTCTCCACCGTCTCGCGCTGAACGACAGGCCGGAGCTCAAAGCCGCCGAGCTGGCAGTCCAACGGAACGAGCAGTCCCGTGCGCTGGCCCAGCGACAGTACTACCCGGACTTTAATGTGGCGTTTCAGCGGTTCCAGAACTTTCAGGCCCACGACGGATTTGGCGCCTATGTCGCGATGAGCATCCCCTTCGCGTTTTGGACCAAGCCAAAGTATGACGCAGGCGTGCAGGAAGCTGCAGCAGCGGTTTCAGCCGCGCGGGCACAGCAACATACCTTAGAAAGCCTGACCAGGTTTCAGGTCAAAGACCTTCTGGCCAGGCTCCGGGCGACTGATCAGGTCGCGACGTTGTACCGCACCACCATTTTGCCGCAGGCTGAGCAGGGTCTGGAAGCCGCGCGTGTAGGGTATCGTGCGGGCAAATCAGGGTTTCTGGATCTGATTGAAACCCAGCGAGCGCTACGAGGATTTCAGCTTGAGTATTTCAAGACCCTCGTGGACCGACAGCATCGACTGGCTGAACTCGAGCAGGTCGCAGGCATCACGGTCGATCGGCAGAGCTAATTCAGTCTGAAAGGAGAAACCCTCATGAACCGATCGATATTCAAAAGCAGTTTCGTGGTTGGCGCCGTGGCGATCGGTGTGATCGCGGGCGTCGCCGTCGGCTTTTTCATTGCTCACAGAATGATGACGGCTGACTTGAAACAGAGGGACATGAAAGGGATGCCGATGGCGGGCACGATGTCCATGAAAGACATGGGCCGCATGGGAGAAGCGGGCGCCTCGGCG
>JANYAJ010000223.1 GCA_025361385.1 Nitrospira sp. | reverse complement strand
TATTCTCCAATGGAGTGGCCTATCTTGGGCTTGTGCCCCGCCAAACAGAGCTCGTACAGTTGGTGGCGCGAATCCCGTCCGCCGGTCAATAGTACGGTGAAGTTGTCGTCTTTCGGGAGTCGTCGGCGCAAGGCTGCGCGGAAGAGTTGGATGTATCCGTCGATGCCTTCTGACCGGTTGAGATGAGAGGGCTTTCCGAGCGGGATGGCTCCGGTGACGCGGGTTCCTTTTGCCGACCAGGTCAAACTGCCGTTCGGAAGAAATGCCCGGATAGATCGAAAGGGGGTGTCTGTACCGACGAACCAGCCAATGCGCATGAATACAGAAAGAGCGGCGTAGTCTAACTCGCTGGAGGCTCCAAGGCGGAGGAGCATCGGGATTGACGGGGAGATCGCACATTCTGTGTCGGTGGCGTAGTAGTAGAGTGGATAAAATCCGCATTCATCAACCTGGGCATGCAAGGTCGTGCCATCCCATTGCCATTTGGCAAATAGTCCTTCTCCTGCCCGTGCGTCCGCTCCTTGAACCTCATGGCCGAGGTGTCCTGCCGTCGCACCTCTAGTTTCGAATTGATTGCCCACATGTTTCACCTGAAAGTAGAGCTCATGAGGGAGCGTCTGTTCTAACAGGGATAACGTCTCATCAGGCATAAAGACCCTCGTGTTATTGTGTCAATATCCGTTCGGTCGCGAGCGATGTGAAAAAAGTGTATCCTGAAATGAGATGATCGCGAAGAGAATGTACTCTTTTTCCAGAGGCTCCAAAATTTCAAGTATCGATATTGATGTCTGCATACCCTGCGAGTTGGGGCGCGGGAGAGATGAGCTTGTATTTATTGGGGGTTAACGGCTAGCCCGCTGACGGCTCCGATGGAGCGGTACTTCTGATCTCGTTGATTCAGCAATGCAGGGAGGGAGAGTTCGGAAAGTTGGGAGAGTTGGTTCGTGAGTGATTTGGCGACTCGTTCGGTGATGGCGCCGGGGTCGCGATGGGCGCCCCCGAGCGGTTCAGGAATCACTTCATCGACAATGTGGAGATCGACGAGGTCTTTCGCCGTCATCTTCAGGGCAGAGGCAGCATCGGGAATTTTCGCCGGATCATCCCAGAGAATGGCCGCGCAGCCTTCCGGCGAAATCACCGAATAGACACCATGCTCCAGCATGAGGACGCGGTCTGAAACGCCCAATGCGAGTGCGCCGCCGCTGCCGCCTTCACCGATGACGACGGAGACGATCGGGACGGAGAGCCGGGACATCACATAAATATTGCGAGCGATGGCTTCTGCCTGGCCACGCTCTTCTGCGCCGATGCCGGGGTAGGCGCCTGGTGTGTCGATAAAGGTCACGATCGGGCGCCCGAACTTCTCGGCCATCCGCATGAGGCGCAGGGCTTTTCGATAGCCTTCAGGGTTCGGCATCCCAAAGTTGCGCTGCATCCGCTCTTTCAGGGTCTTCCCTTTTTGATGGCCGATGACCATGATCGACCGGTCGTTGAATCGGGCAAAGCCTCCGACGATGGCGCGATCGTCGCCAAACGAGCGGTCCCCATGGAACTCAAGGAAATCCCTGAAGAGCGCACTGATGTAATCGAGGGTGCTGGGACGTTGAGGATGCCGGGCGAGTTGTGTGCGCTGCCAGGGTGTTAGTTTGCTGTAGAGGTCATGTTCGACCTGGGCCAGCTTCATCCGCAGCTTGCGGATCTCATCCTGGGAGTTCGACTTGCCGGGAGGAGCAGCCGCGAGTTTTTCGATCTTTTCTTCGATCTCGCGAATCGGCTTTTCAAACTCGAGATAGTCGCGCATGGGGCGTGGGGATCTCTAGATGGTACTCATGGAGCTGGTTCAGCCCCATCCCGAAAACTACGCACTACGATAACAGAAAAATGGCTCCTTTGCCTAGCACTTCTTCAACATCGGCCACAAACCGTTCACTGGGGGTGATCGTCAGATTCGGGAGGGGAGCGGTCACGGCTTCCTGTGATGCATCCATCCGTAACGTAAGGGAAATGGTCGTGTTGCCTGGGTGGCGCTGAAAGACCTCGCGGAGGCGCGGCAACTGTTCCGTTACGTCGGGGTGATCGATCAGTCGAATGTGGACACGTTTGATCGCCTGTGCCTGAACCTCGGCGAGTGGCTCGATCTTGCTCCCTCGAATCTTCGTGCCTTTATCCCCCCGATCCACCGTGCCCGTGATGCGAACCAGTCGTTCTATAACAATGAGATCAGCGGCATTCTTGTAGAGATCTGGAAAGATGATGATTTCCACCACGCCCAGGAGGTCTTCCAGGGTGAGGTAGGCCATCTTGTCGCCCTTTTTGGTCAGCATGCTTTTGACGGTCGTAATGATGCCGCAGAGTTTGACCTCTCGCCCGTCCGACGATTCCGGCAGGCTGATGGTCGTGGCGGTCGAGAGCGCTTTCATGGTGGCTTCATAACGAGCCAACGGATGAGAGGAAATGTAGAAGCCGGTCAGTTCCCGTTCATGTTTCAGTCGCTCGTTTTGGTCCCATTCTGGAATGTTGGGCAGCGGCGGCGCGGCCAACGGCTCGGCCGAATCCTGTCCACCCAGCTCATCGCCGAAGATATTCGTCTGTCCCAAATCCCGCTCGCGCTGCGCGGATGCTCCGTCTTCGACGGCCTGATCCAGGACGGCGGCCAGTTGAGAACGTTTCGCACCGGTCGAATCGAACGCGCCGGTCTTGATCAGCCCTTCGAGCATGCGCTTGTTGACCTTGTGCAGATCGACTCGCCGACAAAATTCGAAGAAGGATTTAAATGGGCCGCTAGTATTCCGGATCTCGATGATCGATTCGACGGCGCCTTCACCGACATTCTTGATGGCCGCCAGGCCGAACCGGATGGCCTGTTCCACGACGGTAAAATTTTTATGGCTTTGGTTGACGTCCGGAGGCAAGACTTTGATGTTGAGGTCTCGGCATTCCGTGAAGTAGCCCACGATCTTGTCGGCGTTCCCCATGTCGGTCGTCATCAGGGCGGCCATGAACTCGGTCGGGTAATGGGCTTTGAGATAGCCGGTCTGATAACACACGACGGCATAGGCCGCCGCATGCGACTTGTTGAACCCGTAGCCCGCAAACTTCTGGATCAGTTCGTAGAGTTTCTCCGCCTTCTTATCAGGAATCTTGTTCGTCTTGGCGCCGGCCAGAAACTGCGCGCGCAACTTCTCCATCTCCTCCGGTTTCTTTTTGCCCATCGCGCGCCGGAGAATGTCGGCTTGGCCA
>JANYAJ010000213.1 GCA_025361385.1 Nitrospira sp. | reverse complement strand
TCGCCGAAACGCTGGCGGCCGAAGTCACGGTCGAGACGTGTTGCATGGCGTGTCCAGTGCGTGAGCTCGTGAAGCGCTGTGGCATAGTAACTTTCCTTGTCCTTGAACGCTTCAAAAGGCGGAAGATGGATCTCATCGCCGACAGGTGAGTAATACGCCTGATTGCCGCCAAGGTGGATGGCCGCACCGGTGGTACTCACAAAGTGGTCAGCTTGCGCGAGACGTTCGGAGAGCGGGAGAGGAGTAACGGGCTGCGCGTAGTAGTGCGCGGGGAGTCCTTCGATTTGTTCGACGTTGAATACGGTGTACCCCTTCATGAAGGGAATTTCACGCTCAACGTCCTGGCCGTCGCTGTCGGTTTCGGTCTTGGTGATGCGGTCGGCATAGACAACAAGGGAACCATGCTCGCCCTTGCGGACTTGCGCACCCATCTCCTGGGACTGCTTGTAGGTCATCCAGAGAGGGGCCGCGTAACCCTTGGCGAGAGCCTCGGACCAGAGCAGAAGCACGTTGACGCCGCGGTACGGGATGGCGTTGTGACGGAGGGGGCGGGTGATGCGCCCGGCGGTATGTTCGACGCTCCACGGTTTCATCCAGGGACGCACGCCTTGTTCAAGCTGTCGCGCAATCTGGTTCGTGACGCGGGTGTAGATATCCTGTCTGGTGGGTGGCGTTGCCATGTCGGCACCTCCTTGTTGTTGTCCTCACTGGCTCTCTCGCTGGAACCGGAGAGCCAGTGCAGGACAACGGGAGGTGACAGGGACGTGCCTGCCGGAGAAGCGCAGGCGGACGAGAACGAGCAGCGGGCGTGACAGATCTTCCTGGCGCGAACGGTGCGCTCGGGAGCCGGAGCGCGGCAGGCCACGGCCGACATGGCATCGCCACCCACCAGACAGGACAGAGAGGGCGTGCCTCACGTCGGCCAGCCGCGATCTGCGAAGCTGTAGGTACGATCGTCGCCCAGAATAATGTGATCGAGCACGGTGATGCCGAGCAGGTCGCCAGCCTGGCGGAGACGGGTGGTGAGCGCACGATCCTCGGAACTGGGTTCCGGATCTCCCGATGGGTGATTGTGGGCACAGATGATCGCGGAGGTATTCAGGAGGATAGCCGGTTTGAAGACTTCGCGGGGATGGACGATGCTGAGTGTCAGGGAGCCGATGGAAACGACATTGACGCCGATGATGGCGTGTTTGGCGTCGAGACAGCAGACGAGGAACTGCTCGCGGTCGAGCCCGGCAAAGAAGGGACGGAGGGCGGTCGCGGCGCTGATGGAATCGTGGACGAGAACGAGCGGACTGGCCGGGCGTCTGCCCGGCACCAGACGGACAGTGTAGCGCGGAATAACAGTCGGCGCGGTCACGTCCGCGCGTGTGACGATCGAGAGGTTGGAATTGTGTCTGGTGGATTGGTTTGCCATGTCGGCACCTCCTTGTTGTTGTCCTCACTGGCTCTCTCGCTGGAACCGGAGAGCCAGTGCAGGACAACGGGAGGTGACGGGGACGTGCCTGCCGGAGAAGCGCAGGCGGACGAGAACGAGCAGCGGGCGTGACAGTTTGCTGGCGCGAACGGTGCGCTCGGGAGCCGGAGCGCGGCAGGCAACGGCCTGGCATGACAAAACAATCTCTAAAAGGGAAGTCGTGAAGGGCGGGACGGTGTGAAGTCTCTCGCTTCTGTATTGCGGAGAAATATTGGGGTCATTGCTCGACCTTCTTGCGCCTTGCAATCGGACAGTTCACTGGGGGGGCGGGAAGGACGTTTTCAGGAACCATTTGTGCCCCGCTTTCGCTGATTTCCAGGCGGGGAATAGGCTGAGCCCACTGGTTGTTCCGCTTTTCGGAGGCTTGCCAGGTGGGTTGTCTTCCTCCTTTTGCTCCTGCTGCTCTTCTCCGTTACACCGGCGCTTGGCAATTCCGGCTTCTCTGAGAAATGCGAGCGCGACTACATTATCTTCAACCCACTTAATCAGTACCGTACCGATGAACCGCTCGCGCTGCTAAGCCTTTGGTGAGGCCACATTAGCCGAATTAATCAGTAATCGCTGAAGTCCCGGGAGTGTTACGGGGCCCACTACCCTCTTCCCCTTGCTGGCTCCGTTTTTCTTTTCACAGTGTTTTTGCACCGTCAGCAGCATCTTATTCGCATTCTGTTCGAGCGCCGTTCTGACCGGGTCAAGATTCAACCGCGCATAGATTCTTGTCGTGCTGATGTTGCTGTGATTGAGAACTTTCCCAATTAACTGCAGGCTCTCCCCGCTCCCTGACAACCATGATCCAACCGTTCGTCGCAAGTCATGCAATCTGACATCAAGTATCTTCGCTTTCGTCCGGATGCGATTCCAGGCTCTCTTGATATTCACTCGATGAGAGCCGTTCTGGCCCACAAAGACATATGGATTGCCCTCTTGTCGCGTCAGACTCCCCAGTGCAGCCAACAGGGGTGTCGGTAAGGGTAGAACGTGGGGGCGATCGGCTTTAGTCTGTGGAATTCGCCATTCCGCTCGTTCCAAGCTAACATGTTCCCATTTCATGGAGAGAACCTCTTCCCGCCTGGCCCCCGTGAACACGTAGGCCCAAAATGAGCCCCGCACATACTCGTCTGGTTCTTCCATGATTGCTGCAAATACCCCTGGAAGTTCATCCGGCTGAACGAATCGATCACGCTCTCGTTCTTTAAAGAAATGAATTCTGGTTGCAGGATTGTCTCCTTGAAACATCCCCCAGTCTTTGGCCAAGTTGAACATCTTGCGCAGGAGCGCCACCGCGCGATTCGCTCGGTACGGTGCGGTCGCTCCGATTCTCGAATGCAGTACGACAACATCATTTCTCGTAATGTCGGATAGCTTTCTTGTCTTCAATTCGCTCAGATGGGATTGCAAGAGACTCCGGTCGTCCCGACCTGATCGCTTGAACGGCAGATGCCGCTGTTCATAGAGCGCCGTCAGGTCAGAAAACGTGGGTTCTTTGATCATGTCCTGTCGCGTTTGTGCGGGGTCTTCTCCATGTGCAATCGCGCCAATGTGGCCTTCCGCTATTTTCCGAGCCTGCTCTACGGTCAGAGGACCATACGGACCGATTGTGATTCGCCTGACCCTGCCTTTGACGCGTCGCTCCAACACAAAGGTCTTCGCCCCTTTGGTCACTCGGAGCGCAAATCCGCGCAGCACAGAGTCTCGAATAAAAACTTGTCCTGAGGTAGGACGGGGCGTGTCGTCAATGATGCGTTTGGTGAGTTTCTGCATAAAGTCCTCCTCCAGAGACCTTGGCCGTCGCTCTCAACGTTCCGTCAGCAGGCCGCCGTGTAGACGCTGTGTAGACAGGAAAGAGCGAAATGCCAGGGGTCAGACCGTATTCTGGAAGTGGACCTTATTCATAACTCATTGATGTGTCAAGAGGTGCAGTAGGTGGGAGTACTTGGTGGTAATAACTGACGCTGACTCTTAATCAGCGGGCCGTAGGTTCGACCCCTACACGGCCCACCAAATTTTCCAATAACTTACAGGCCTCACGCAGTCGGTGATCCCGCCGACTGGACTAAATGTGTGCCTACCTGATCCAAGATTGCCACGCCTTTGCGCAAACTTTCCGGGTAGTGGTGCGCATAGCGTTGCGTCATGATCGGCGACTTGTGCCCGAGCAACCGCTG
>JANYAJ010000212.1 GCA_025361385.1 Nitrospira sp. | reverse complement strand
ACCCAGGGCAAACGCATTGTGTTCACGAACGGCTGTTTCGATCTCATGCATGTCGGCCATACCCGTTACCTCCAGGCGGCGAGAGATCTCGGAGACCTCCTGGTCGTCGCCGTCAACAGCGATGACTCGGTCAGGAGCTTGAACAAAGCGCCGGATCGGCCGATCGTCCCGGAGGCTCAGCGGGCGGAAGTGGTCGCCGCGCTCAGTTCGGTCGATTATGTGGTCCTGTTCAACGAACCGGACCCCCACAGTTTGATTGCCGCCTTGCAGCCGGATGTGCTCGTCAAAGGCGGAGATTGGGCGGTGGAACGGATCGTTGGCCGCGAGATCGTCGAAGCACGCGGCGGAGTCGTCCGTACTATTCCCTTAGTCCCCGGCGTCTCCACCACGACGCTGATACAGCGTATTCGCTCGACTACAACGTAAGCAGGATGCTGAAACAGTCCGCCAACAGCGTTCTCGCTTCGCTCAGGTCCTCAACGTACCCCCGAGGGTACGTCTCCGGCCTTCACTCGCTGCGGCCTTGTTGGACGAACTGTTTGAGCATCCTGCTTAGCTGGTCTCTTTTTATTTTTACTCCTAACCTGTCAACCATCGAAATGCGCCATGAGGAACTCACTCTCCCCTAGCGTGACACCATGTCCGATACTACCCACATACATTCAGCATCCCAATGGTTCGTTCCTGTCGCTACAGCGCTAAGAGACGGAACAGGCCGCCCCTCGGTCGCGGGCTTATACGGCTCCACCGCTGGGCTTGCCCTCACCACACTCCTGCATCCCCAGTTGGGCAAACTGGGAAGTCGATCATGGCTGATCGTCACTGGGTCGGACGAGGCGGCTGAACGCCTCTTCGATGACCTGCACTTCTTCCATGATCTCATCGGCCTTCCGGCGGATTCCCTCGCCCTGTTTCCGCGATGGGAAACCTTGCCCTACGAAGGCAGCGCGCCCCATGTCAGCCTGATTGCGCGCCGGATGAATGCTCTGCATCACATCCGGACCACCCCACAGACCTGCCTGGTCACCTCGATTGCGGCGCTCATGCAACGGCTGTTGCCCGTCGAGACGTTTAGCCACACCACCCTGCAATTCAAACTGGGCGGCACGATCGAACGAGAAACTCTCACCGGAGGATTGTTACGGCTCGGCTATCGGCAGGTCTCGGTGGTGGAAATTCCCGGAGAGTTCAGTATTCGAGGCGGCATTGTCGATATTTTTTCGACGGCCTATGCCGACCCGCTCCGAGCAGAGTTTCTTGGCGAAACCATCGACTCGCTCCGCCTCTTCGATCCGGCCACGCAAAAGTCCATCAAGAAGCTGGATCGAGCGGTCGTCCTGCCCGCACGGGAATACTTGCGCGCCGAGACGTCGCCGGACGCCCTCGCCCCCATCCCGGTGGATGCAGAATGGCGCGCACCGGATCTCTATCCCCGCATGGACACCCTCTTCGACTATTTCACCGAACAACCTATCTTGGTCATGGATCAGCCGGCGGGGTTGAAAGGGAGCTGCGAGGAGCTCTGGGGAAAAATCGACGACGGGTATCTCCGCCATACCGACCGTGAGGCCATCGCGCCCTACCCATCACCGGAACGATTGTTTCTCTCATGGGCCGCGCTCATGGATTACACGAAACGTTTGCCCGCCCTTGCACTCGAGCCGCTCACGCCAAGCGATGCATCCTGGAGTCCGGTCCTGACCTTTCCCGCTCAGAGCCCGGCCAGCGCAGGCCTCGGAGCTCGCGGAATGCCCTTCAGCCAGACCCTGACCATCATGGATCGCCTGCGGGATGAATGCCGCGTCGTGCTCGTCGCGAGAAGCCGCGGTCAGGTCGATCGCTTGCTGGCGCTCTTGCGCGAACACGATGTGCCGGCGACGGAATGGACTGCGGGAACCTGGACCGTGACCGGGAAAACCAAAGCGCCCTTCTACGTCTTGCACGGCGATCTGTCCGCAGGGTTCCTCGCTCCGGACTTGCGCCTGGCGGTACTCACGGAAGAAGAACTGTTTGCCAAAGGCGCACGCCACAAACCCCAGGCCAAGAGTAAAGCCGCGACCTTCCTTTCGTCTTTGGAAGACCTCAACGTGGGCGACTATGTCGTCCATGTCCAACATGGCATCGCCAGGTATCAAGGTCTCAAGCGCCTCTCGGTGCAGGACTTCGACAGCGATTACTTGATCCTGGAATTCGCCGGCGGGGACAAGCTGTATGTCCCCCTGGAGAAACTCAGCCATGTGCAGCGGTATAGCGGAGCGGACGGCCATGGCCCACGTCTGGAACGGCTGGGCGGCACCAATTGGGCCAAAACGACCGCGCGCGTCAAAAAGGACATCGAGGAGATGGCCCATGAGTTGGTCGACCTCTATGCCAACCGCGAACTCGTCACGCGCCAGGCCTATGGATTCGACAGCACGATGTACCACGAATTCGAAGCCGCGTTCGAATATGAAGAAACCGCGGATCAGCTCAAAGCGGTCGAGGACATTACCCGCGACATGGAGTCCAGCAAACCGATGGACCGATTGGTCTGCGGCGACGTGGGGTACGGAAAAACAGAGGTGGCCATGCGAGCAGCCTTCAAAGCCGTGGAGGCCAATCGCCAAGTCGCCGTGCTCGTCCCCACAACCCTCCTGGCCCACCAACATTACGACAACTTCTCGGAACGGTTCGCCCCGTTCCCGGCTCGCGTGGCCCTGCTCTCCCGTTTCCAATCGCCGAAGGAGGCCAAGGCCATTCTCAAAGACGTGGCAGCCGGGGACGTCGACGTGATCATCGGAACCCACCGGCTCGTCCAGAAAGATGTGCTGTTCCGCGACCTGGGTCTCGTGATCATCGACGAGGAACAGTGGTTCGGCGT
>JANYAJ010000180.1 GCA_025361385.1 Nitrospira sp. | reverse complement strand
AGTACGACAATCAAGAGTGCCGAAGGGGCCGCGAGTTGAAAATATTCCTCGCTCGCTTCCATCCAGACGCGAATGGCCAGGGTGTCGAATCCCACCGGCCGCAACAAGAGGGTTGCGGGCAACTCCTTCATTGTTTGCAGGAACATCAAGACCCAGGCGACGACGAATCCGTTCCGGACGAGCGGCAGGGTGACCCGGCGCCAGGTTTCGCGCATGCCAAGGCCGAGCGTGCGTGCGACCTCTTCGAGGTTTGGCGTAATGTGCTGGAGCGCCGGCTCCAGCGACTGGAGCCCGGCCGGGAGAAAGTGGATCACGTAGGCCACGATCAGGATCAGGACTGAGCCATAAAACACTGGGGCCAGCTTGGTAAAGAGGACGAGGACGGCTAGGGCCGCAACTGGTCCCGGTAGCACATAGCCGGCATAGGCAGCTTGGAGGCAGCTCAGATTCAGGAAGGTCGGGCGGCGGCTCGCCAGATAGGCGAGCGGCAAGCCGATTAAGACGCCGCCGGTGGCAGCACTGGCCGCCAGGATGCCGCTGTTCCAGACGAACCCGAAGAAGCGGCTGTCGAGGGTGGCCTGTGCCTCCGGCGACAGGCTCCATTGAATCAAGAGTGCGGCCGGAAGTGCGAAGGCTGCGCCGACGATCAGTCCGAGATAGCCGGTGACGGCAAGCGTGCCGAGCCATCCATAACGCTGCCGTTGCGGAGCTCGGTAGCGACCGGTGGTCTGATAGAACCGGCTCTTCTGCCGGAACCAGCGTTCCGTGATCAGGAAGATCAGCGCCAGCCCGACCAATAAGAGGCTCAAGATGCTCGCCGCGGTATTGTCGGATCGGCCGGTCATCTGCTGAAACACGGCATAGGTGAGGGTCTGGTAGCGCAGCAACGACACCGCGCCGAAGTCCGACACCACATACAAAATAACGAGCGCGACACCGGCGGCGATCGAGGGGCGCATCAGCGGCAGGGTAACGCGCCAGAGGGTCGAGAGGCGGGAGACGCCGCTGGCCCTCGCTACCTCTTCGAACGACACGTTCATGCTGAGGAGCGCACTCCGGCTGAGCAGATAGACGAAGGGAAACGTATCCAGCGCCATCACCAGTGTCGCACCCCAATAACTATGGGGAGAAAAAATCCTGGCCTGAGGCCCTGCCAGGAGTTGCCAGACATGCTCGACGGGACCGCCGAACCCAAGAATGTAGGAGTAGACGTAGGCCAGCACATAGGTTGGCATTGCCAATGGAAGGACCAGCGCCCCCTCCCATAGTCTGCGACCGGGAAACTCCACACGAGTGACCAGCCAGGCGGTCGACACGCCGAGGAACAAGGTGATGACCGCCACGCTGGCGGCAAGTGAGACGGTGTTGAACAGGAGCTCGGGGATACGGGTTGCCCACAAGCGGCTCCAGACGGCGGGATCGGCGGAGAGGGCTTGTGATGTGACGTACCCGAGCGGGAGCAGGATGATGCCAGCCGTCGCTAAGGCGAAGAGTTGGAGTGGCGACGTCAGTTGGCGGCGAATCGTGCTCACGGTGGGTTCCTTCGATTACCGGAGACCCACTTGTTCGATCAGTGTGAGGGTCGGTTCGCGCAATTCAGCCAATTTGCTGAGGGGGACCAGCGCGGCACGGAAACTCTTCCGGTCCGCGAGCGCCGGATCTGCTTTCACATCTGCATGGAGGGGGTACTCCTTGTCGAGATCGGCAAACAACTTCTGTCCCGCTTGAGCGACCAGGAATTCCACGAGCAACTTCGCACTGTCGAGGTGCTTGGTCGACTTGACGATGCCGACGCCGGCAACGTTCATAATGGCCCCCATTCCGCCTTCTTGCTGGTCGGGCATCAACGCCGCGATAGGTGCTCCTGGTTGCGCGGCTAGGTGACGGTATATGTAGTAGTGATTCACGATGCCCAGTGCGACCTGCCCCTTGGCGACGGCATCCACGATCTGCGAGCTTTTCTGGTAGACCTGGCCATCCGCATTGGCCTTGAGGCCTTGCAGGAATTGCTTGGTCTTCTCCTCGCCATGCGTGGCGCGAATGACCGAGACGCCGGCTTGCAGATATTCACTGCCCGAATTCGGAATCGCAATCTTATCTTTCCATTTTGGATCGGCGAGGTCGAGGAGCGACTTCACTTGGTCCGGCTTGACCATCGTGGTGTTGTAGACCACGATCCAGAATCGTCCGGAGAGACCCACCCAAGCATTGTCCTGTGCGCGAAACTGCGCGGGAATCGCCCGTTCGACTTCCCGCATGTTCAGGGGGCAGAGGAGGCCGGCGGTCCGTGCTAACTCCAAGCTGCCGGCGTCGTTGGTGATCAGGAGGTCGGCCGATGTGCGCTCGCCTTCCGCCTTCAGCCGATTGACCAATTCCGTCGTGCCGGAGGACAACAGTTCGACCTGGATCCCGGTGCTTGCTGTGAAGGCATCGAGTACCGGTTTGATGAGACGTTCCGAGCGGCCGGAGTAGATGGTGATTTTATCGGCGGCTGGGGCGGAGGGCACGAAGATCCAGGCGACCACGAGCAGCAGGAGAGAGGAGAGCATGGTCCGGCGCCATGTTGGGAGAGAGCATACAAATATCATGGGGGTCCTTATGGAATTGAAATTGATAAGCTGTCTCAAAATGATACTAAAAAAAAGCGGTTTCGTCAATGGCGGCAGCGGGAGCAGAGGCCGTAGAGCTCAAGTCGGTGAGTTTTGATGATAAATCCGTTCTGGGTCGCCACTTCTTCCTGAAGGCGCTCAATGTCGCAGTTCTCAAACTCTACAATCTTATCGCAGCCGGTGCAGATCAGGTGATCGTGGTGGCCCTTGTGCGCGATGTTGTCGTACTGCGTCTGAGAGCCGAAATGGCGGGCTTGTGCAAGGCCGGCATCGCAGAACAGATTGAGTGTTCGATAGATGGTGGCGAGCCCGAGATGTGGATCGGACTTGGCCAGTTGGTGATACATGGCTTCCGCGGTAATGTGCTCTTGCCGGAGGAAGGCGCTCAGAATCAATTCACGTTGGCGCGTGAGTTTGAGCTGATGCTTGCCGAGGTGCTCCTTGAGCGCCTCCATTTCTTTCACATGCTTCGCTGCCATGACGGGCCTCCGATGGGGCCTCATTAAAGACGAAACGGCTCGGCCGGTCAAGGGGCATCCTGTTGGGAGCCGGAGCGGGGGGAGAGGAATTGACGGAGAACTCCGGCGCTGTTTATAGTGCGCCGTCCCACACACGGCACGAGCGAGGCATCAGCGAATGCGAAAACCCAATCAAATCACGGTCGACCGGGCCCTCCTGCTCTACGTCCTGCACCTGGCGGAGCCGCATGGGTTGCTCAGCGATGTGAAATTGCAGCAGCTCTGCTTCTTATGCGAGCTGCAGATGTTCGGCAAGGGATTCAAGGGTTTCCACTTCGAATTTTTCCGGTTCGCCTACGGGGCGTTCAGCAAGGATCTCGACAACGATCTCACCTCATTGCGTCGGAAAGAGCGGGTGGAAAACTTCTCGCTGTCTGACCAAGCACGGGAAGAGGCCATTCCCTTGTTGGAGAAGGGTATTGAGGGGGTTGAGACGAACGAGAAGGTTGTGGAGATTTTGAAGGCGGTCGTAACGGTGTACGGCCCTCAAGATAGCGGAGCCATTACCCAGTCGGTCGAGTCAGTTGAACTCAGTACGCCTCAGGATCCTGAGTTTAAGATCGCGATTCGCGATATCGTCTTTCATACGACTCTTCTGGTTCCGTCCCGAATCGAGGTGCAGGCGGAGTTTTTGCTGCCTGCGCCGGCGCTCGCCAAGCTGAATCAGGCGATGGGCTACGATCCCGTGAGCCGGTAGATCTCGCCATATTTTTTCTCGACATACGATAGAAACGGTTCAGGATCGAGGCTTTTCCCCGTCACGCGTTGGGCCAGGTGGTCCGGCGTGAACATCCGGCCCCAGCGGTGAATCTTCTGTTCGAGCCAGCGTCGTAGCTCCATGAGTTGCCCTGCCGTAATTTTTTCCTCCAGCCGTGGAATTTCCCGCTGGGCCTGTTCGTAGAATTGAACGGAGTACAGGTTTCCGAGCGTGTAGGTCGGGAAGTAGCCGAAGGCGCCGAACGACCAATGCACGTCTTGCAGCACCCCTTCCGCATCGTTCGCGGGGACGATGCCCAGGTATTCTTCCATCTTCCGGTTCCAGATCCCCGGCAGGTCCTCCGGGTTCGTCCGCCCTTCGATGAGATCCTGTTCGATTTCAAACCGCAGCATGATGTGGAGATTATAGGTGAGCTCGTCGGCTTCGACTCGAATCATCGACGGTTTGACGCGATTGATGGCCGCATAGAATTGCTCCCCATCGAGCGCACCCAATTGCTGAGGAAACGTCTGTTGCAGCAGGGGATAGAAAAAGCGCCAGAAGGATCGCGAGCGGCCCACGCAGTTCTCCCACATGCGCGACTGGCTCTCATGAATGCCCAGCGAGACTGAATCGCCGAGCGGCGTCCCATAGTAACGCGTGTCGAGTCCCTGATCGTAGAGGCCATGGCCTCCTTCATGGATGCAGCTGAATAAGCAGGATTGCAGATCATGTTCGAAGACACGCGTCGTGACGCGCACGTCCGTCGGGTGAAAGGAGGTCGTGAAGGGATGGGCCGACAGATCGAGGCGTCCCCGTTCGAAGTCGTAGCCCATGGCCATCAAGACTAACCGGCCGAATTCCATCTGTCGGGTCACGTCGAAGCTGCGGAAGAGCGCGGCATCGTCGATTTGCACTGAACTGTTCTGAATCTTCTGCAGCAGCGGAACGAGACGCGCTTTGACTTGCGCGAACAAGGGGCGGAGTGCGGCGATGGTCGACCCCGGTTCATACACGTCCAGCAGTGCATCGTAGGGCGAGTCCTTATAACCGAGATACTGGGCTTCCTGCCGCTTGAGCGACAGGATGGTGCGCAGGTTCGGCAGAAACATGGCGAAGTTGCTCGCCTTCTTCGCCTCGGCCCAGACTTGCTGTGCCAGCGAACATTCCCGGCTGAGCGTCACCACAAAATCTGAGGGGAGTTTTTTGGCGCGGCTGTAGTCACGCCACACTTCACGGAGCAACGATCGAGAGGGCTCGTCCCAAGCATCTCCGGGGCTGTCACGCATCTCACCAGTCTCTGAATCGATCCAGGCGGCGAGTAATCGTTCAATGTCCGGTGAGACGAGCTTCTGGTGCGCAATGCCCTGGAGCGTCGAAATCTGTTCGGCGCGGGCTTCGCCCCCGCCGGTCGGCATATAGGTTTCTTGATCCCAGGAGAGAAGCGCGGCCGCGCTGTTAATGCGCTGGATCTCCAAGAGTCTGGTCGTCAAATCTTCCACAGTCTTCAGGGTCTTCACGGTAAGGGTGTCTCCTCCAGGAATCGTCATGGTATGATCGCACTGATCTGCACGTTCGAGGCAGTGTACGCAACGAACCAGCCGTTTTCAAACTGGAGTGGATCCGAACAATGAAGAACCTTGTTTCTGCCGACATCGAAGCCTATGCCCAGGCCCATTCCATGCCGGAGTCGGACCTCTGTCGCGCCTTGCGGGAAGAGACGCAGCGGCGCATGGAGTCTCCGCAGATGTTGGTTGGGCCGCTCGAAGGGGCCTTTCTCAAAATGATGGCGCAGCTGGTGGGTGCCAGGCGGGTGCTGGAGATCGGCATGTTCACCGGCTATAGCGCCCTCTGCTTTGCGGAAGCGTTACCGGCGGATGGGACTGTGATTACGTGCGAGGTCGATGACGAGTCCTCCGCGCTTGCGCGCCAGTATTTCTCACGATCGCCGATCGGCAAAAAGATCGAGGTTCGCATGGGGCCGGCACTCGATACGATGCGCGAGCTCACGGGGCCGTTCGATCTGATCTTTATCGACGCCGACAAGGTGAACTATCTGAATTACTATCGCCGGGCGTTGGATCTGCTCTCGCCGACTGGCGTCATCCTCATCGATAACGTCCTCTGGGACGGCGATGTGCTGAAGCAGCCGCCGCCAGATGAGAAGACGGCGGCCATTCAAGAGCTGAATCGAACAGTGTCGAACGATCCGCGTGTCTCTGCCGTGCTCGTCACGATCCGGGACGGAGTCCTGGTGGTGAGGCTGAAAGGTGGCGGTGGGTAGAGATCCTCTCTCGCAAGGAGGATGACTACCCTCCTTTGCGCAACAGGGCCAGAGGCGATCATCCGTTATTCGGCTGCCGGCTGGTCTTTTCCCACTGGCGCTGAAACTGGTCGTACGGCACCGACAACTTTTGTTGCATGGCTGCATCAAGCGACCGTCCCTCTCGTAATGCATTCATCACCTGCCGCACGTTGTGCAGACTATAACTATCCAGAAGAAGTTGCGTCGCCGAACTCGCTTCGAGATAGGCGGTTAACAACGATCCACTCGGAAGTTTCCCCCATGCTCCTTGTAATGAGGTCAGTGGAATAAGAGCCGCACCGGGCTGTTTGGTCTCTTCCATGTCCGACCAGGGATCTTCCGCTAAGTGCATCGCGAGACCCTCTATGAGCCAGGTGGGTGCCACTGTGCTGCGCCCTTTCAGGTACTCAAAGAGAAGGGCATGGACGAATTCATGTCGAGCGATGCGGCTGAACAGGGCTAAGTCCTCCAGCGCACCCTGTGTCGGAATGTGGATGGCACCGGAGGTGCGATCAAACAAGCTATCGGCCCAGATGGGGGAGCCAGGCGGTCCGACAAATTTCTGGTTGGTATGAAGGATGACCGTTATGGGTGTAGTGGGGACGTGGCCGAATTTTTGAGTGATCTCTTCGTGTGCATAGTCCAGGATTGCCTTCATGCGGGCCCAGGTCGCATGATCAGGAGATCCGTCAAACTGAACGGTGAAATGCCCAGTTTCATGAAGAGAGAGCTGTCGTGGGCGTTCCTCCGATGGGCTTATGGTTGCAGCGAGCTCCTGGCTTGCTGGTACCGCAACGGATGGAGGGAGCTGCCTGTCTTGTGGGCCGGGAGTCGGTGCGACGAATGTGGAGGAAGGGGCCACGCGTGCGACCGATTGGTTTACTGGAGTAGCGAACTCGGCTTTGGCGGTCAACTTTTTCAGGTAAGGCCGCAGCGTGGCATCGGCCTCTGCTCTTGTGCGGGCTTGGCTCAGGTGGTTGGCTGCCACGGTAACTTGGCCTTTCTCTAACAGGAGATCCGCGAGGGCGAGATGGGGGAACGGATCCTGCGGGATGAGGCGAATCACTGTTTCAAGAAACTGAGGCGTCATCGCTGGATCGCGCAGCCCCCAGTAGGCCTGGGTCAAGTTGAGGTGCGCGATGGGGCTCGATGGATCGAGCGCGACGGATCGCTTGAACGCTTTGACCGAGACTTCTATCCCGCCGAACTTTTCCTGTTGAATGCCGAGATTATTCCAGAGCGCGGCAACATATTTACGGACTTGTGTGTTCGCGAGCGTTTTTTCAGGGAGTGCGCGCAGATGACGTTCGGTCTCGGCGTAGTTTCCCTTCTCAAGCTCCTCTCGAATCGAACCAAGTTTCGAGTTTGGGGGCTGACCGGATTCTAGGAGCCGTGTTTGTGGCTCGCTCCACCGCCCATGTTCTACCCTGAGGGCTTGATCAGGATCTGAGGGAGGGGGGAATGTCGCAGGCCCCGCGGGCGGTTGAGGCAATGGCACTGGACTGAAATAGGTCGGTTTCAGCCAGATCTGGTAGACCAGGAATAGGACGAGGAAACAGGTGAGGAGGCGAAGAATATGTGAGATGTCTTTGTGATGCATGGATTAATAATTCTCTGTTGTGTGCGTTGAACAGAGAGCCTGCAGCCTATCGGAAACGAAACGATCCCGTTCCGGACTTGAGGCTCTTCCATATCGACGTGTCATGGCAGCGTTCGCATTGCAGGCCATAATTCCCCTCGTGTTTATCGTCTTTCTTATGGCAACTGACACATTGTGCTGACGTCTTGACCTTCGCCTCCATCCGATCTTTATGGCACGCAGCACATTCGACTCCTTTGTGCCCGCCCTCCAGCTTGAATCGGGTCCTGGTATCGTGATCGAAGTCCCAGAGCTTCCAGTCTCGTATGCTGTGGCAGTTCTGGCACTCGGTGCCCAACCGGCGCCGGTGTAGGTCGTCGAGCGTATGGCAGGCATAACAGGCTGTGGGTGTCTTGTCTTGATAGAGTCGTCCCGTATGGCAACTCTCGCAGGTCGCGGTTCTGTGTTTGCCTTGTAGCGGATATGTTGTGTCGTGGTCGTGCTCAAAGAGGAGCAGTTTCCAATTCCGTTCCGTGTGACAGGTTTCACATTTCTCGGCAAATTGTCCCTTGTGCTTGTCGTCTTTTTTGTGACAGGCCAAACAGGCGGCAGGCGTGGTGTCCTTGTAGAGATGCCCTTTGTGACAGGACTCACACCTTGTCGTTCGGTGCTTCCCTCTCAACGGATATTTCGTGTCGTGGTCATGCTCAAAGAGGAGCAGTTTCCAATTCCGTTCTGTGTGACAGGTGTCACATCTTTCAGCAAATTTTTCCTTGTGCTTGTCGTCTTTTGTGTGGCAGGCCAAGCAGGCGACAGGCGTGGTGTCCTTATAGAGGTGCCCCTTATGGCAGGACTCGCATTTTGTCGTGATATGCCGGCCTCGTAGCGGGTACTTGGAGTGCAAATCATGATCGAACGTGATGGTCTTCCAATCGCTTTCCGCGTGGCAGCTCTCGCATTTCTCTCCGTAGTTCCCTTTGTGTTTGTCGTCTTTCTTGTGACAGACATAACAATCTAGCGGCGCATCTTTGAAGGAAGGGGTCAGGTGGCACTTCTTGCACTCGACCTTGGCATGTTTGCCCATCAACGGGAAACGAGATTTGTTATGGTCGAACGGCGATTTCTTCCAGGACCGGTCGTCGTGGCATTCCTCACATTTCGTCCCCTCCTGTCCTTTGTGTTTGTCGTCTTTTTTGTGGCAGGAGAGGCAATCCATCGGCGTGTTCTTGTACCGCTCATTGGGATGGCAGTCTTGGCATTTGGCGTCGACGTGTTTGCCGCGGAGCGGGTAACGCGTCTTGTCGTGATTGAACTTCGCCGCCGTGTCCTTCCAGTTCTTCTCGGTATGACAGTCTGCGCAGGCAGAGCCCAAGTTTTCTTTGTGTTTGTCGTCCTTCTTGTGGCAGGCATAACAATCGGACGGCGCGTCGCGATACTTGGCTTTGGGCTTATGGCAGGCCTTGCACTCGACCTTCTTGGCGTTGGCATGGGCGCCCTTGAGCGGGAAGTCCGTCCGCTCGTGATCGAACGTCTGGTCCGTCATCGGAGCGATATTCTCCGCTCGTCCCTTATGCTCCGTGTGGCATGACTTGCAGTCCCGCTGCTCTTTGAACCGTCCGTGAGAGCCCTGCTTTTGCTCGATGTCCTTGCGGATGTCTTTGTGGCAATCTTGGCAGAGCGTATTCTGCGCCCCCTTGTCGAAGCGTTTGTGACATTTGGCGCAATCTTCCTCCCATTTGGCATGGCCTTCGATCACTTGTCCTGGCATCAACGCTGTCTCGACGTTGTCTGCCAGGGCCGGCGTGGCCATGAGCATCAAGGTGCTGAGGAGAAGCAGGGAAATGTAATTCGGTGAGGCGCGCACGATCGTTGATAGGCCTCAGTACATGTAGACGGCCATGATGTGAAACACCGTACTCGCGGCCAGGATGTAGATCAGCGGAATGTGAAGCACGTGCCACAACGCAAAGAAGCGTTCGTAGGTACTAAACTGAGAGACACGCTGGCTTTCTCTCAAATACGATGACGCCAACTGAATCGCCTCCGATGCCCCGCCAGGGAACTCTGCACACCGTTGGGTCTTCAGAATCCGTCGCAGCTCTCTCGCACAACGGAATCCCAGGATGCCTCTCCTGAAGCCAAGCGTCAGGAAGTGGAGGAGATGCGAAAGGAAGGAGCGATCGATTTGCGTCGAGTCGCGTTCGAATGAATGGAGCCATTGCTCGACACGGGGGGCGAAGTGCAGTCTGGATTTGGCATCATTCGAATGGCCTGCAAATTTCTCCTGAATTTTCCCCAGCGTCGCGCGGCTGCCGTAGAGGCCATAATGAATCTTGGTGTAGACGAAGCGGCCGATGATACCGCTGATGACGACCCCCAGCATGCTGAAGAGCGCCACGGCTGCATTGGTGGATCGGATATGAAAGGTCGAATGGAACAGGATAAGGGTTGGGCCGACGATGCCCATGATCATGTGGATGCGAAACCAGTTTTTAAGTGCTCCCCACCGCTGCATCCACGGCACATGTTTGCGGAGCGGATAGGCCAGTAATAAGAGCATCATGACCGTGCCGACGACGCCGAGGTAGAATCCAAAGTTCGAGCGGGGCGTGTAGTACTTCCCATAGGCTGCCTCATAGGAGGCCCAGCTCAAGACACTTAAGATAATAGCCCCACCAAGCTGACCTATCCTAGAAGAAGAGGGCTCCTGTTCCTTCGCAGGCCTGGCGTGAGCGGGCGACGGTCGAGGGGCCGTAGTGCTCGTGGTGCGTTGTTCTGCTTGGATTAACTCTGCCGACGGCATGTCATCGTACTCCTCCTGCGGGAAATCCGCCGAAAATCGCGCACGGCTTCTTTCTCGAACCCTATATGTGAACGCAATTCCCACGCCCGCAGGGGTGGCGGCGGGCTGCTAGCTTTTGCACGTAGTTGTCATTTGGGATCATATTCCCATTTGTATTCGGTGTCTGCATTTCCCTTCAGCTCCGTTCCAAACAGTCTTATTCGTACGCGATTAGTGGGTTTGTTCTGTCTGGTCTTCTGTGGCAAATCATGGCGTTAGGGGATTGAGCCGGAACGGTATACCTATTGCGTAGCACCGGTCAGTGAATTTGGGATTGCTTTCCCATCTTGAGGTGATATGGTGCGCGTCTTAAGTTGGGATTATATTCCCAATAATATTATCAGGCAAGAAGAGCCGAGGTGCGTGGGCGAGGGTTGATGTATGCGGATGTGTAGGGGAATGAATATGGACGTTGCCAATATGAACAGTCTGAACAGCCGGTTTTGTGCGGTGCGGCTGATCGGAGTGCTCCTTGTCTCGCTAGTGTTGTGCCTTGGCTTCATGTGGCCGAGCGAGGCGGCGGCCCAAAATCGTACCAGTCGTTCCGACATCGAATTCGATCATAGCAGTACCGGCTTCCAGCTCAGCGGCGGCCATGCGCAGGTCGTGTGCGAGCGGTGCCATTTGCAGGGCATCTTTCGAGGAACGCCGACGCAATGTATGCAATGTCATTCGCCTGGAGGCCGTGTCGTCGCCACCTTTAAGCCGGCGAACCACTTGCCGACGTCGGTCAACTGTAACAGTTGTCACCGCACCACGAACTGGAGACCTGCCTTCTTTACTCACAATGGGATTCTGCCGGGGACCTGTTCGAAATGCCATAACGGCTCCACCGCCGAAGGGAAACCCACGAGTCACATGAGCACGGCGGCCTCTTGCGATTCGTGCCATCGTAAGGGCGGTGGCGGTGGAAGCTGGAGGCTTGTGACGAATGGTTATAACCATTCAGGTGTGATGCCGGGAACCTGCACGACTTGTCACGGCATCAACGCGACTGGTGTTCCTTCCGGTCACAAGGGCGGGATGGTGCCTGGATCATGCGACAGCTGCCATAGAACCACGGCTTGGAGACCAACAACGTTCAACCATACCGGAGTGGCACCAGGAAGCTGCGTCACTTGTCATGGAAAGACTGCCACAGGTATTCCCGTTGGCCACAAAGGTGGCCCGAATCCGGCTGCAGCCTGCGATAGCTGTCATCGGACCACAGCCTGGAGGCCTGCGACGTTTAGTCACACGGGTGTGACACCAGGCACCTGTAGTACCTGTCACGGGAAAACGTCGAGCGGCATTCCGTCGAACCACAAAGGCGGGACTAACGTCTCAGCTGCCTGCGATAGCTGTCACCGGACGACAGCGTGGAAACCGGCCACGATGAATCATATATCCGTTTCGGCGACTCCCTGCTCGACCTGTCATAACGGCGCGGTGTCGACCGGAATTCCTTCGGGCCACAAAGGTGGCGTAACGCCGGGCGCTTGTAACGTTTGTCACACCACGACTGCGTGGAAACCCGCGTCATTTAGTCATGCAAACGTCACTCCTGGCACCTGTAGTACCTGTCACGGGAAAACGTCGAGCGGCATTCCGTCGAACCACAAAGGTGGGACCAACGCGGCGGCCGCCTGCGATAGCTGTCACCGGACGACGGTGTGGAAGCCGGCGACGATGAGCCATAGCGCGGTAGCGGCGACCCCCTGTTCGACCTGTCATAACAATACGTTGTCCCGCGGCATTCCGACGGGCCACAAGGGCGGCTTGGCACCAGGCGCGTGTAACACGTGCCACACGACGACGGCCTGGACCCCGGCCACGTTTAACCATACCGGTGTGACGCCAGGGAGTTGCGCCAGTTGTCATGGGGTCTCGTCGACCGGCATTCCGACGAATCACAAAGGCGGGACGAATCGGGCGGCTGTCTGCGATAGCTGTCACCGGACGACGGGCTGGGTCCCGGCGACGATGAACCACACGGTGGTGGCGGCGACG
>JANYAJ010000110.1 GCA_025361385.1 Nitrospira sp. | reverse complement strand
CGCCGAGTCGCAACGCGAGTTCTTTTCCCAGGATAATGCCGGGCTTTTCCGTTTCGACCGGCGTTCCGGTTGGATCGTCAGCCGGTGGTTGCGTGATTTTGATTGGCTTCTGGAGATCGCTCAACTCACCTGTCGAAAGATTCTTGGCCAGCTCCGTGACTTTCCCTTCCCGCTGGGGGTCGATCCCTCTGATCACGACACCCTGGACGCCGGACGGCGTGGTCAACATGACTTGCTTCAGGATGAAGGGGGTTGAGGCGACCACATCCGGCACGTCCTGTACCTGTATGGCAACCTTGTCGTAATCGATCATCCCGTCTTTCATGCGATCCTGCACGATGATATGGGCCGTCGTGCCGAGAATCTTGGCCTGGATGTCCTCTTTGAATCCGGTCATGATGCCGACGGTGCCGATCAAGGCAGCCACGCCGAGCGTAATGCCCGCGATCGACACGAAGGTGTTGAGGGAAATCGTCCGGTTGCGGCGTTTGGCCCGCAAGTAGCGGAGCCCGACAAAAATTTCATAGGGAACGGTCATTGTGATTTCTCTGGTCTCAATTGTGGAAAGAGGACGACATCGCGGATGGACGCTTGGTTGGTCAAGAGCATGATTAAGCGGTCGATCCCGATGCCTTCGCCGGCGGTCGGTGGCATGCCGTACTCCAAGGCGCGCAGAAAGTCTTCGTCGACCAGATGGGCTTCTTCGTCTCCGGCTGCCCGTTGCGCCGCTTGCCCTTCAAAGCGTAACCGCTGATCCAGGGGATCGTTCAACTCTGAAAACGCGTTGGCGATTTCCCGGCCTGCGATATAGAGCTCGAACCGGTCGGTCAGGGCCGGATTCGAGTCTTTGCGTCTGGCGAGCGGAGAAATTTCGATCGGGTAGTCGGTGATGAACGTCGGCTGAATCAGACTCGGCTCGACCGTTTCTTCGAACAGTTCGTTCACGATATTGAAGAGCGGCCATTTAGGATCGACCGCGACACCCAGTTGTTTGGCCGCGGCAATCGCTTGATCCTTATCCTGCAGGACGGAGGGATTCAGGTTGTTCACTTCCAGGATCGACTGATGATACGCCCTGCGCCGCCACGGAGCCGTAAGCGTGATCTGCTTGCCCTGATAGTCGATCACCGTGGTACCCAGGACTTGCTGTGCCAGGGAGGAGATGAGTTCTTCCGTGAGGATGATCAAGTCCTGATAGTCGGCATAGGCCATATAGAACTCGAGCATCGTGAATTCAGGGTTATGAATCGTCGAGATGCCTTCGTTCCGGAAGTTCCGATTGATTTCGAACACACGGGGAAAGCCGCCGACGATCAGCCGCTTTAAATAGAGCTCCGGTGCGATGCGGAGATAGAGATCGATCCCGAGGGCGTTGTGGTGCGTGACAAAGGGTTTGGCCGCCGCGCCTCCTGGAATCGGATGCATCATCGGCGTTTCGACTTCCAGGAATCCTCGTTCGATCAAGAAGGCGCGAATGCCGGCGATGATTCGGCTGCGCGTGGCAAAGATGCCATGGACCTCGGGATTGGAGATCAAGTCGACATAACGCTGCCGATAGCGGGTCTCCACATCCGTCAAGCCATGCCACTTTTCCGGAAGCGGTCTGAGGGCCTTGCTCAAGAAGGTTAGTTGGGTGACCTCGACGGTAAACTCATTGGTTTTGGTGCGAAAGAGGAGGCCGGTCACACCGATCCAATCGCCAAGATCAAGCTGCTCGGCGACGCGATAGGCCTGTTCTGTGAGATGGTCCTTCTTGAGATAGACTTGCAACCGATCCGATCCATCCTGCAGAACCGCGAAGCCGGCCTTGCCGAAGCGCCGCAGCGCGACAATACGTCCCGCAAAGGTGCAGGAAATATTTTCTTCTTCCAGAACCTCTTTAGTTTTTTCGGAGTGGAGCTTGATCAATTGGCCTGCACGATCCTTCACCTCGAATCGTGTGCCCCAGGGGGCCACGCCTGCCTCACGCAGGACATCGAGCTTCTTGATCCGTTGCTGCTGCTGTTCGTTCAGTTCGTCCATGATCTGTACCTTTACCAGTTCGTACTCGCCGTCAGTTCTCGAACTCGTCCATGTCAGCTTGCTGATAGCTGAGTGCGGTTTTCCCAAGCTGCTTCATCTTTAAATAGGCTTCGATGAAACCGTCCAGATCACCATCCATGACGGCGGCGACCTGGCCCACTTCATGCCCGGTCCGGTGGTCTTTCACCATTTGATAGGGCTGGAACACGTATGAGCGAATTTGGCTGCCCCAGGCAATGTCTTTCTTCTCGCCTACGATGGCGTTGAATTCCGCCTCTTTCTTCTTCAGTTCCAGTTCGTAGAGACGGGCTTTCAAGACCTTCATCGCACCATTGCGATTTTGTAGCTGCGATCGTTCGTTCTGACATTGGACGACGATCCCGGTCGGCAGGTGGGTCATACGAATGGCGGTCTCGACCTTATTCACATTCTGGCCACCGGCGCCGCCTGCCCGAAAGGTATCGATTCTGAGGTCTTTGTCTTCGATGACGAGGTCGATCTCCTCATCCACCTCAGGATAGACGAATACCGAGGCAAAAGAGGTATGTCGACGCTTGTTGGCATCGAAGGGGGAGATGCGAACCAACCGATGGACGCCTGCTTCAGCCTTGAGATAGCCATAGGCATAGGGCCCCGTCACGGACAAGGTCACGCTTTTCACTCCGGCTTCTTCTCCTGGAATCAAGTCCAACGTCTCGATCTTGAATTTCTTGCTCTCGGCCCAACGGACGTACATGCGGAGCAGCATCTGCGCCCAGTCTTGCGATTCCGTTCCGCCGGCACCGGGATGGATTGCCACAATGGCATTGTTGGCATCCAGTTCGCCGGACAAGAGAAGTTCAAGCCGCAGGGCAGCAAGCTTCGGTTCGAATTGGTCGAGTTCGGACGCCAACTCTTTCAGGAGTCCGGTGTCGTTGGTTTCTTCCGCGAGCTCCAGTAAGGCGCCGATATCATTTATCTTCCCATCGATCTCGCGCCACTCTTGCAGCTCACGCTCAATCGTGGACTTTTTCCGGCTGATCTTGGCGGCTTTCTGCGCGTGGTTCCAAAAACCAGGCTGGGAGGTCTGTTCGTCCAGATGTGCCAGTTCGGTCGTCATGCGAGCGAAGTCAAAGATGCCCCCGTAGTTCCGATACCGATTGTCCAACAGCCCGAACGCGAATCCGTATCTCATCTAACATGGAGCGATCCTTTCACATTACACCGGTGTGGCGGCCACGGTGTCGGGCTCAGGTCCCTTGGTCCTGAAATAGCTGAATAGGCACAACAGCAGGCAGATTATCACACAGCCATACGCAAACACATCCCCGTGGCGGCTGTAAAACGTATGTGGACGCCAGACCTGCATCGTGCCTCGAGCGGTTTGTTCCGTGAAAATCGGCGTCGCTTCGACGATGCGTCCGAACGGGTCGATGAAACCGGAAATACCCGTGTTTGCAGCGCGGGCAAAGGCCAGATGATTTTCGACCGAACGGAATACCACCATCGCGAAATGTTGTGAGGGCGCAGCCGAGTGGCCAAACCAGGCATCGTTCGTGATCGTCACGAGAAACTCCGCCCCATTCGCGGCGAATTGCCGTACGAGGTCCGGGAATATCACCTCGTAGCAGATCGCCACGCCGAACTTGACCGGTCGCGGTGATGATCCGGACGTGCCTACCGCCGCTGCTTGAGGCTTCGGTGTCATGGTCAGAATCGTGGGGCCAGGCCCCGCTTCGAAATCGCCGATGCCTTCGACCAGTTTGTCGAGGAAAAACAGGAGCGAGGATTTCAGTGGAATATATTCTCCGAAGGGCACCAGATGATGTTTGTCATAGCGACCCAGGAGCTGGCCGTCTGGTGCGAGAAGATACGCACTGTTCAGCAGATAGGGATGCCGATCAGGATAGAAGCGCACGGCGGGGCTTCCAAATAAGATCGGAGCCTGAGCTCGATGGGCCAGTGCGATAAGTTGCAGTTGATAGATCGGCTCACGCTCAAAGATGAAGGGCGTCGCCGCCTCCGGCCAGATCACCAAGTCGGTGGCACGGCCAAGCTGTCCCGTGAGCCGATCAAACCGTGCGAGGGTCTCCTCTCGGTAGGCCGTATCCCATTTCACAATCTGATCGACGTTCGGCTGCACCACTCCCACGCTGATGGACGAGCGAGGGATATCGGAAAACGGCGCTCCCGATAATGTCCGAAGCCCATATTCCCATGAGAGCGTGACCAGCAAGGCCGTCATCGCGACGAGTTCCCAGGGAAGTTTGGCCGGACGGAATCCCCGCAGCAGCGGCATCAGCCAGGAGAGGAGTTCGGCCAGCGCGACATTGACGAGCACAATCAGAAACGAGACCCCATAGACCCCCATGTGATCCGCAATCTGAATCACTTCAATCGTACGATATTGCGAATAGCCGAGGAGGCCCCAGGGCATGCCACTCAGCGCATAGGTCCGGATCAGTTCGAGGCTCACCCACAAGCAGGGAAGCGCAAAGAGACCATAGCGGGGAATCAGGGTTCGACACCAGACGGCCCCGGCTGAATAAAGGCCGACATAGAGGCCGAGGTAGGCTGTCAGCAGCAACATGATGCCGTAGCTGATCACCAGCGGAACCTTCCCATAGGTGGTCATGGCGGTCACCACCCAGGCCATCATTCCGGTAAAGGCAATGGTGCCGCAGAGCCAGCCGATCCAGAACGCCTGCTGCTTGCTCTTGCCGTCCAGGGCCCAATGCAACGGCACGAGGGCGATCCAGGCCATCAGACCGAGGTCGTAATTCGGGAAGCTCAGCGGGAGGAAGAGCCCACTCGCGCCAGCAAGGACGAGTGAACGCGCGAGGGAATGGGTCATGAACCGCACCTTAGCGAAAGCCGTAGAGGGATGCAACTTTCTGGTCTCCGAATGCGGCTCGGTCCAGCGCCGGATAGGGGAGGGGAAAGATTATGGGTTGACGGACCACGGCTGAGTACCTATAAATAGAGAGACATGACCATCTGCTCGCGATCATGCTGAATATGATGAAACTGTTCACCCAATGATCAGGTCGATGTGAGGAGGCCCGTAAATGGATCGTAGAGTCATCAGCCTGTCTGTCACTGTGAGCCTCATGCTCCTGTTCGCGGGCTGCTCCGGCAAGCAAGTGGCTTCGTCATCCGGAGATCAGTCCTCCAAGTCCGACCAGGTCAAGAGCGAGTCGATCCAACCAGATGCGA
>JANYAJ010000095.1 GCA_025361385.1 Nitrospira sp. | reverse complement strand
GTGATTTCGAACATTCTCAGCCGCGTCACCGGAGGAGAACCATCACAAATATCTGGCACGCTCCGAACCACAGATTTCGGCAAGGCTAACCTGTTTCTGATCAACCCCAAAGGCATCGTTTTCGGTCCAACTGCACGGTTGGATATCGGAGCCACGTCCGTCCCAGGCGGCACCCGAGGCGGCGGATCATTTTACGCAACCACCGCTGATTATGTACGGCTGGGGAGCGGAGCTACCAGCGGATTTTTCTACGCTACTGCGGCTCGTGACAGTATCTTAACGAGCGCACCTGTGACAGCCTTCGGGTTCTTGGGTTCGAGTCCTGGAGCGATTACCGTTCAGGGTAGCCAGCTCTCCGTAGCACATGGCCAGACCATTGGGCTCGTTGGCGGCAACGTCGAGATCCAAGCAGGAACAGTCACCAATGGGAGCACGAACACAACCCAAGCTGCCCAACTCTCAGCGCCGAATGGACAAATTCAATTGGCCAGTGCTGCCTCGCCAGGAGAATTCTCCGCCACGACACTCCAGCCACGCGCAAACGTGGAGGGCTCATCGTTCACCTCCTTTGGATCCGTCACCCTTACACCGGGCTCAACCATACAGGTCAGCGGAACAAACACCGTCTCTATCCGCGGCGGGGAATTCGTTCTCTCGGTGAATGACGCGGTTCTTTCCACTGCGCTAGCTCCCGCCACAGCAGAATCGGTTGCGCTCGAAAACGGCAGCGCAATTCTTGCCTCAACCCAGGGTAGCAGCTCATCTGGAGATATCGACATCACGGCAAAGACTGTACAGTTGAACGGATCGACAATCCGGACGGAGAGCTTAGATCCAGGGACCGGTGACGCGGGGAATATCACAATCACTGCTTCGGATACGCTCTCGCTCTCCACGAGCGGCATTACGAGCCTCACCTCCGGGGGCGGCGCTGGTGGAACCATTAACGTAACAGGTAGGCCCTCCGTCAGCCTGGAGAATGGTTCGTCGTTGCTCGCACAAACTATCGGCAACAATTCAGCAGGCGATATCAATCTAACTGTGGCAAATCTCACGATGGCGGGTGGGAGCGGGATTGAATCGGTCGGTAGCGATTCAGCATCGTCAGGCTCCATTGCCATTAATGCAACAGGGGCGATCTCCCTGTCTGCAAGCAGGATCGTTAACAGAAATGAAGGGTTTGGTGGAACTGGTGGGATTGCGATCACGGCGAAGACCCTGAACCTCACCGACGGCTCAATTATCAGAAGCGATACTTTCTTTGGCCCGGAAGGAGCAGAGACTCCAAAAATCTCGATTATCGCGAACGACGAGATGACTATCTCGTCTGATAGCAGCATCGTGGTTGCCGCGACCCTTACCGATGTCGGAGCGATCGAGATCTCTTCCCCCTCCATCACGATTTCGGAGCGCGGTTTTATTGACACAACGACTGGAGGCCCCGGAAACGCCGGTGCAGTTATGTTGAGGGATGTCCGGGACCTACAGATCTCGAACGGAGGTAAGATCCGTAGCTCAACCGAACAGGATTCAGGGTTTGGTGGCGCAATCACCGTGACGGCCTCTGGGAAGGTGTCGATTTCAGGAGTTGATACCGGCATCTTCAGTGAAAGTTCCTCGCCGGTGTCAACCGCCCAGGGGGGCAATATTTTGGTAAGCGCTCAGCAAATTGAGGTAACCAACGGCGGCGCGATCTCTACAAAAACCACGTTTGCAGGCAATGCGGGCAATATCACGATGAAGGCCGACTCACTGAAGATCGAAAGTGGGGGCCAACTGACTAGCAGCAGTGCGCCGAGGGCTCCCTTCTTTCAGGGGGATGAACCTCCGGTGCCCACTGGCAATGCCGGATCGATAACCCTCCAAGGTCTAGCAAGTCCTGCCGCCTCGATATTGATAAGCGGGTTCGGCAGCGGCTTCTTCACGGAAACGCAGGGCATGGGCGCGGGCGGGAATATCACTGTCTGGGCCAATCTAGTCCAGCTCAACAACAGCGCAACGATCTCCGCAAAAACGACTAACACCGGCAACGCCGGAAACATTCTCATCAAGACCGATACGTTCAACATGAGTAATGGCGCGACCGTCACCGCGGCATCGACCGGATCCGGCAACGCAGGAACTGTAACGATTGAAGGGACAAATAGCCCCGCCAATTCCGTCGTGATTGATGGCTCCGGCACCGGCATATTCACTGACACACAAGCCAGCGGCAAGGGTGGCAACATCACGATCGACACCACGACCCTAACGATACAAAACAGCGGGATGATTCCCGCCGCGACATCAGGCACAGTCGCGCTTGCGACCGGCGGCAATATCACCATTACCGCCTCCCGGTCGGTCGATTTGCGGAACAACGCCTCAGTCTCCGCCAGCAGCACAGGACTGGCCGATGCCGGCAATATCGCGATCAATGCCGGAAACAGATTTGAGACACGGAACAGCTCGGTAACGACCAGGTCGGAACATGCGGGGGGCGGAAACATTGAGATCAATGCACGGGATCAAATCAGGCTGGTGAACAGCCAGGTCAACGCCTCGGCCTTTATGAATGGTGGCAACATACGTATCGATCCGAATCTCCTGATCCTGCAGAACAGCAGCATCCTGGCCCAGGCGATTCAGGGCAACGGTGGGAACATCACGATCTTCACTCCCCTCTTCCTGGCCGATTCCAGCAGCCTGGTGAGTGCCTCGTCGCAATTCGGCTTGAATGGAACAGTAACAATCCAGAATCCCACATCTAATTTGAGTGGCAGTCTAGGAACCCTGGCATCTAAGCCTCGTCAGGCACAAAGTCTCTTGACGCAACGTTGCGCGGCCTTGGCTAACGGGCAGGCCAGCAGTTTCGTCGTCGCCGGACGTGAGCAGTTACCCGCCGATCCGGGAGGCTGGCTGACGAGCCCTCTTGCACTCGCCGGACTAGATGCCGATCCATTCAGCGAAGGGACCGTCGCCGAAGGCACCTCGAACCTCGCACCTCGAACCTCTGGCCTCTTGGCCAACGGCACAGTCTCGCTCCGCCGATTCACGCCGGCAGGGTTTTTAATGGCCAACTACGCCGATAGTGAGGCTACTGGGTGCCATTCGTAAATCCATGCGCTTCTCGATCTCTTGCCGACCAGGCAACCCATCGAGCGACGCGCTGGCTCATATGCTTTGGGGGCGCTATGCTGACCGCGTTGGCAGGAACCTCATCGTATGGGCAACAGGCCCTCCCTCCGATCTTCGATCCGACTGGACGATCGGGGGAGCCGCCTGCGCCGCTAAAGAAAGAATTCAAGGCTCCCCCCGCAGCGCCCCTCCCCACCCTGCCGATCGTGCCAAGCCCTCCAGCGGGAGAAGGGAAAAGTCCGCTGGGCCAGATCAGGGTCTTTGCCAGCTATATCCATGTGATCGGCAATACGGTCTTCACCGATGAGGAGCTGGCAGAAGTCACCGCTCCCTACAAAAATCGAGTTCTGACGACTCAGGATCTTGAGCGCCTCCGTCTCGCACTGACCCTCCTCTACGTAAACAGAGGCTACATCACCTCCGGCGCGATCATCCCCGATCAGGATGTGACGTTCGGCGTGATCACCATCCAGATCATCGAAGGCACCTTGTCCCGCATCGACATCGAAGGCCACGATTGGTTTCGCGCCGGTTATTTACGCGACCGCGTCGAGCGAGGCGCACAGACGCCGCTGCGGCTTGAGCCATTACAGGAAAGGTTGCAGTTGCTGCAACAGGATCCACGCATTGAACGGATCAATGCCGAACTCCGTCCCGGCGATACACGCGGCGACAGCCTCTTGCACGTGAAAGTGAAAGAAGCCAGTCCCTGGAAAGCCTGGCTGGACTTCAATAACTACCAAACCCCCGTGGTCGGAGCTGAACGCGGCCTGGCCACCATCGCGCACCAGAATGTGACCGGCAACGGCGACGCCTTCAGCTTCACCTACGGCAAGTCGCGGGGTGTCAACCCGATCATCGATACCTCCTACTCGCTCCCCTTGAATCGCTACGATACGACCTTCATTGCCTCATACCGGCGCAACGACTTCCTGGTCATAGAAGACGCGTTTCGCTTTCTCGACTTGAATGCGGAAGCGGAAATCATCGGTTTCACGCTGCGCCAGCCGATCTATCGAACCGTCTCCGATGAGTTTGCGGTCGCGATCACCGGTGAACATCTGTACAACAAGATCACCTCGATCTTCGACGATATCCCTGGACAACCTCTCCAGTTCATTCCCGGTTCGTCGAACACGGGGGTGAACACGGTCAGTGCGCTCCGCTTCACGCAAGAATATACGCACCGCACGCCTTCCTCCGTCATCGCCGCTCGATCTCGCTTCAGCTTGGGTATTGACGTTCTCGGCGCCACGATTAATAGTGGGCCTGTCCCGGATGGACAATTCTTTTCGTGGTTGGGGCAGATTCAGGCCGTGAAGCGGATGGATGAGTGGGACGGACTTCAAATTCTCGGCCGCATGGACATGCAGCTCGCCAACGACCGTCTCTTTCCATTAGAGCAGGTTCCCGTGGGCGGACGATTCAGTGTGCGCGGGTACCGCGAAAATACACTCATACGCGACAACGCCTTCCTCGCGTCAATCGAAACGCGATATCCCGTCATGAAATACGCCAGCGGAGAAGATTTATTACAGTTCGCCCAGTTCGTGGACATGGGCCGGTCCTGGAATGCGAAAGGCACGACGCCCGATCCTCAAACATTGGCGAGTGTCGGGCTGGGTGTGCGATGGAACATTCTGCCGCGCGATCGCGCGCGCTTCGAACTCTACTGGGGTGTGCCGCTGAATCACGTCCCCCATCCGCCGGGGAACTTGCAAGACCATGGGATTCATCTGCAACTCGTCATTCAGGTGTTGTAACGAGGTAGGTGGATAGACTGAAGGCGTTCAGGAGTTACGCATGCGTGACCACACAAAGCGTTCGGCATTCAGCCTTCAGCCTAAACACCTTGCCTGCCTGTGGCTCAGCGTGATGCTCCTAATCCCATCCCTGACGACATCGGCCCCGGAGCCAGGTTCACCTGCCAATGATGCGATGACACAAGGCACGCAGGCCTTTCAACGTGGCGCCTACGATGAGGCGCTAGGAATGTGGAAAGATGCCGCACGGCAATATGAGGCACAAGGCCGATCGCACGACCAGAGTCGCGCGCTCGTCTCTGCCGCACGAGCGGCTGAGTCGCTGGGCCAAACCAGACAGGCGCTCCAACTCCTCGAACTGGCCTTGGCGCTTGCGCAGCAGAAAACGGACATGCAGTGGCGGGCCACAGTCATGGCACAACTGGGACATGCCTATCTGACGGCACGCCAGCTCGATGCCGCCTCGACCCATTTGATGAAGGCCCGCGAACTCGCCAAGGAGATAT
>JANYAJ010000060.1 GCA_025361385.1 Nitrospira sp. | reverse complement strand
GCCTCTCCTGCCTGGAGCGATTCAAGGCCGATCCGGAGTTGGCGTTGCAGCCACGGCCTGCCAGTCCAGCAAAGCCGACGACGACAAGAAGACCCCTTCCGATGTTGCAGCCAGCCCCGGTCGTGACGGGAGCGATCGATCCCGTCTGCGGGATGACGGTGCAGCCGGCCACGGCAGCCGGTTCCTGCGAATATCAAGGGAAGACCTACTACTTCTGTGCGACGAGTTGTCTCGCCAAGTTCCGAGCCGATCCCATTTACTATCTGACTCCTGTTGATCAACGGCTTCCCCGCGTCGCGGTCGTGCCGTCTGGCGGAGCGGTCGAGTACGTCTGTCCGATGGATCCGGAGGTGCTGGAAACTCAACCGGGCGCTTGCCGGATTTGCGGAATGGCGCTGGAACCCAAAGTCGTCTCGTTTGAGGATGAACGGAATCCCGAGCTTGAGGATATGAGCAGGCGGTTTTGGATCTGTCTCGGACCTGCTCTCTTGGTCATGCTCTTGGCCATGGCCGATATGATTCCCGGCTTGTCACTTCCGCAGATCTTCACTGGCTCGATGAGGAACTGGGTGCAATGGCTGCTGGCAACGCCGGTAGTGCTCTGGGGCGGCTGGCCGTTTTTCCAGAGAGGGTGGATTTCGGTGGTGAGCCGGGCCCCCAACATGTTCACGCTCATTGCCATTGGAACGGGAGCGGCCTATGGCTACAGCACGATGGCTACCCTCGCGCCGACGCTGCTCCCCAGTTCGTTTCAAGTGCATGACGGTTCGATCGCCGTCTACTTTGAAGCCGCGGCCATGATTACGGTGCTTGTGCTGCTGGGCCAGGTTCTTGAGTTGAAGGCTCGGAGTCAGACGAGCTCCGCGATTCGTTCCTTGCTCAGACTCGCGCCAAAGACCGCCAGACTGATCAAGTCGGACGGACAGGAAGAAGACGTGCCGCTCGAGCAGATTCAGATGGGCCAGCGATTACGCGTCAGGCCTGGTGAGCGAGTGCCGGTCGATGGGATGGTCCAAGAAGGTATGACATCCGTCGATGAATCCATGATCACCGGGGAATCGATCCCGGTCGAAAAAATAGTCGGGACTCGGGTGACCGGAGGGACCATCAACGGTACGGGCGGGATTGTGATGGTCGCTGAGCGGGTCGGGCGAGATACGATGCTTGCCAGGATTGTGCAGATGGTGAGTGAGGCGCAGCGGAGCCGGGCGCCGATCCAGCGTCTCGCCGATGTGGCGGCCGCCTACTTTGTTCCGCTGGTGGTGGCCGCTGCATTGCTGACGGCCCTGGTCTGGGCGATCTGGGGGCCGGAGCCGAAGTTGGCCTATGCGCTGGTCAACGCCGTAGCGGTTCTGATCATTGCCTGCCCCTGTGCATTGGGATTGGCGACACCGATGTCGATCATGGTGGGGACCGGCCGCGGGGCGACGGCTGGTGTGCTGGTGAAGAAGGCTGAAGCTCTGGAGATATTCGGGAAGGTGGATACGCTCGTCATCGATAAGACCGGAACTCTGACGGAGGGCAAGCCGACATTGCTCTCGATACGACCTGTGCCACCCTGGACCGATGCCGACTTGTTACGCTTCGCCGCGAGTCTTGAGCGGAGCAGTGAACATCCTCTGGCTGCCGCAGTGGTGGTCGGAGCGGAAGGGCGAGGCATTTCGTGCGATCCGGTCGAGCAGTTCCATTCGGTGACGGGCAAGGGTGTGACCGGGACGGTGGCTGGCCGTCGGATCGCTATCGGGGCGGCTGCGTTCTTGCGGCTGGAGATCGGGGTATCAAACCAGAGCCTGACACCGTTGGACGACAACGCGGCCTCGCTTCGTCGTGACGGGCAGACGATCCTGTTCGTGGCCATCGATGAACAGGCGGCCGGCATCCTTGGTGTGGCAGATCCGATCAAAGCGTCGACTCGTGAGGCGGTGCAAGACCTCAAGACCGCTGGTCTTCGGATCGTCATGGTCACGGGCGATCATCGCGATACGGCGGAGGCCGTGGCCCGGCAACTCGGCAATGAAGAGGTCCTGGCTGGAGTCTTGCCGGAGCACAAGGGACAGATCGTGGCCCGTCTCAAGTCCCAGGGCTGCGTCGTGGCGATGGCCGGCGATGGGATCAATGATGCCCCTGCGCTGGCAGTGGCCGATGTCGGGATTGCCATGGGGACCGGAGCAGATACGGCCATTGAAAGTGCGGGAATCACGTTGGTGAAAGGGGATCTGCGCGGGCTGCTTCGCGCGCGCAGACTGAGCTTGGCCACCATGCGGAATATTCGGCAGAATCTCTTATTTGCGTTTCTCTACAATGTCATCGGTGTGCCGATCGCGGCCGGCGTCCTCTACCCGGCTTGGGGAGTCCTCTTGAGTCCCATGATCGCCAGTGCCGCGATGACGTTCAGTTCTGTGTCCGTCATCTCCAATGCCCTCCGTCTGCGTCATGTGGAATTGTAAGTGCGCCTCCGTCGTATGCGTGCTAGGCTACAGTCGTTTATCGTCAATCGGGTAAGAGGGGACTGCGGCTTGTTGCGACTCAACTTCATCGTGCGAATCATGATCGGGCTCTGCGTGGCTGGTTCGATCGCCGGAGGAACGGCTCTGGCCGGGAATCGTGCGATTTCTGTGGCGAGCGGGGGTGAACTCCAGGCGCAGATCAAGACGGCCGCGACCAAGGTGATTCCCTCTGTCGTCAGCATCGCCTCCACGGTCATGGTCCGCGATCAAGCATTCAGCGACGAGGCGCTTCCGTTCGGTCTGTTCAAGGACGCGCCTATGACACGGCGGCAATATGGCCAAGGCTCCGGGGTCATCGTGTCTGCGGATGGCTACATTATGACGAATAACCATGTCATTGCCGATGCGGTCGATGTGGAAGTGATTCTTGCCGACCGGCGGCAATATAAAGGACGAGTGGTGGCCACCGATCCGAAGACCGACGTGGCGCTCGTGAAAATTCAGGCGACCAATCTGCCGGCGGTCACGTGGGGGGATTCGAGCACACTCGCCGTCGGTGAATTTGTGCTCGCGATCGGAAATCCGCTGGGCTTGAGCCGCAGCGTCACGTTCGGCATTGTCAGTGCCGTCGGACGCGCCGATGTCGGCGTAGCCGATTTCGAAGACTTCATTCAGACCGATGCCCCCATCAATCCCGGCAACTCCGGCGGCGCGCTGGTGACCCTCAATGGAGAACTGATCGGGATCAATACCGCCATCGCGAGTCCGACCAGTGGGAGTGTCGGCGTCGGTTTTGCCATTCCCAGCAATATGGCCAGGTCTGCGATGCAGAGCCTGCTCAAGACCGGGCGGGTGGTCCGTGGATTCCTCGGCGCCTCGACGCAAGATGTCTCCCCCCTGTTGGGCAAGGTCTTTCGTCTTCCGGATGTGAAGGGCGCGATCGTGACCGATGTGCAGGCGAAGGGCTCTGCCGAAAAAGCCGGACTGAAGCGAGGCGATGTGGTCGTGCGATTCGACGGGCGTGACGTGATGGACAGCGGACATCTGCGGAACCTCGTGGCTGCCTCTACGATCGGGAGTAAGCACAAGCTGGATCTCGTGCGTGAGAGTAAGCCCTATCAGGCCGAGCTGGTCGTCCAGGAGGCGCCGCGTGAACGGACCAAGAAGAGCCAGGCCCCATCGGCTTCAGCTGCCAAGGCTCATCCTCTTGCCGGCGTCGTCTTCGACGATGTGACCGCGCCGTTGGCTCGGCAGATGGATCTGGCTATTACGAGTGGTGTGGTGGTCACCGACATTGAAGAAGGGAGTTTAGCCGAATCCTCAGGCCTCCAGCCTGGCGACGTGGTGTTGGAGCTCAACCGTCAGCATATTCCCACCTTTGCCGTCTTTCAGCGTCTGGCTGATCCGATGAAGCCTTCCGATCTCGCCCTGCTACTGATCAATCGGCAGGGGAACGTCATGTACATTCCCATCCAAGGCGAGTAAGCGCGCACAGTCCGAGCCTTCCCTTGCGCCCTGCTTCTACGGGGCGCGAAGGGAGCAGGCACATAACAACCGTGTTCGTCTCATGCCCGCCGACCGAATAAATCCCTGCTCAAGTTCGCTCTAACGACAGATTTCAGCCGAACATATTCCCTGTTAATTGTGACGATTCTGTATTGATTTGCGCGTTATGTGATGCTACGTTTCTAAAAAACGTGCTACCTATGAGGCTGTCATGAAGAAGTTGATTCGATTCGGCGTGTCGTTGGACCATCATTTGCTCGACGCGTTCGATCTCCACATCAAGAAGCGCAAGTACACGAACCGCTCGGAGGCGCTGCGGGATCTGATCCGGGATAACCTGGTCGGGCAAGAGTGGGACGACGACAAGGAAACGGTCGGGACGATCACGTTTGTCTACGACCATCATGTGCGCGATCTGAGCAGAAAGCTTACGGACATCCAGCACCGCTACCAGCCTCTCATCTTGTCCGGGATGCACGTGCATCTCGATCATGACCATTGCTTAGAAGTGCTGGCGGTGAAGGGCAAAGGCTCTGTCATCAAGAAGCTTGCCGACATCCTCATCGGGACCAAGGGCGTTAAGCATGGGAAGTTGACAGCGACCACCACGGGAAAAGGGTTGAGCTGAGCGTCTTCGTGAATATCCTCAGTCTCTTGCTCCATCTCACCGCGCTGTTATTCTTTGTCTCCATTGCTCTCGCCCATGACCCCGACGCTGAGACAGTCGAAGTTCCGGAAGTCACCGTCATCGGCGAAAAACCGGTTGCAGCCTCTTCCCAGCAATTTATCCCCGACAAAGAATTTCTCTTACAACCGCAAGGCCGTCCGGCCCAAGTGTTGCGGTTGATTCCCGGCTTCATTGCGGTGGAACATTCAGGCGGGGCCGGCAAGGCCGATCAATATTTTCTGCGAGGCTTCGATGCCGATCACGGGACCGATGTGGCGTTTTTTGTCGATGGGATGCCGATCAACCTTCGCACGCATGCTCACGGACAAGGCTACAGCGACCTGAATTTCATCATTCCAGAAACGATCGAGGGGCTCGACGTCAATAAGGGGGCCTATCTTCCTGAATATGGCGACTTTGCCACGGCAGGGGCCGTGAACTTCCGGACGCGGCAGGTGGTTCAAGAGGGGGTCGTCCAGGTAGCCGGGGGACAGTTCGATACGCAGCGCTACATGCTCATGTTCTCTCCCACCAAGGATCGGGTGCGTACCCTGTTCGCCGCCGAGGGGTACTACACGAACGGCCCGTTCCAGAACGACAATCGTTACTTTCGAGGCAATGTATTGGGGAAAATGACGACGAACCTGACTGGACGGGACGAACTGAGCCTGACCGGGACCTTTCAGAAGGCGCAGTGGAACGCCTCGGGTGAGATTCCCTTGCGGGCTGTGCAGGATGGCTCGCTCGACCGGTTCGGTGCCGTCGATCCTTCGGAAGGGGGCAAGACGCTTCGCAGCACGGCCCGATTGAACTATCATTATGACACCACGTCCGGCGGGCAATTCTTTACCAATGCCTATGGCCAGTACTATCGGTTGGATCTCTATACAAATTTCACATTTTTTGCCAACGATATTCCCACCAACGGCGTCCCAACTGGAGGCGACGGCATCCAACAGTCCGATCGACGGGTGGTATACGGGGGTGACATCGGTTACAAACAGCGGGGCGAGGTATTGGGCCTGCCGAGCATCGGGACCATTGGGTTTCAAACCAGGGTCGACAACATCCACGCAAGACTCGGGACTCAGACGACAAGAGTTCCGACCGGCGCGACCTCGGACAGCGATATCCTGGAGGCCTCCTATGCTCCGTTTGTGAAGGCGGAAGTGCAGCCGACCTCGTGGATGCGGTTGGCCGGAGGCCTGCGAGGTGAAACGTTTACGTTTGATGTGCGCAATCGCTGCCCAACGTGCGTGGACCAACCAGCGGGACGGAAGCAGTCCGGTATTGTCCTTCCCAAAATGAATCTGATCCTGGGTCCCTGGGCCAGCACGGAGTTCTTTGTCAACTATGGCGAGGGTTATCACAGTAACGACGCACGATCGGCCGTCGCACCGGGGTCCTCACCCCTTGCGCGGGCCAAGAGTTATGAAGTTGGTGTGCGGTCGAAGCCTTGGGGACCGGAGGGTGTGGAGTTCATCGCAACCGTCTGGCGATTAGATCTCAAGTCGGAATTGGTGTTTGTCGGAGACGAAGGGACAACAGAAATTCGCGGCGCGAGCAAACGCGAAGGGGTGGAAGTGGCTGCAAGAGGACAAGTCTGGGGCCCGCTGTATTTTAATGGCAGTGTGACCTGGACGAAGGCCGAATTTCGCAACGGCGATGCGATTCCTCTGGCACCCGAGGTGACGGCCTATGGGGCTCTGCTCTTGAAATGGCCGGAAGGGCTTACATCGCAACTGCAAGCGACCTATCTCGGTGTGCGGCCGCTCACAGAGGACCGGAGTATCAAGTCTCCCTCCTGGATTGATTTCGATCTTTCGGAGCGGTATCAACTGCCGATCAAGATGTCTCATGGCCGCATGGAGGCATTTTTCTTTATTCAAAACCTCTTCAATACCAAGTGGGAGCAGGCCACCTTCGCCTTTGCCTCTCAGTTGCGGAACGAGCCGGCGCCGGTCAATGGGATTCACTTTGTGCCGGGGAATCCCAGGACATTCATGGGCGGCCTCGCATGGTATTTCTAGTCGACCGCTGAAAACGACTTCCAACTTCGTTCTCGTCTCGAAAGCATCCTCAACGTATCCAGTAGGGTATGCCTCCGGTGCATTCTTCGTCTGCGGCCTTGTTGGAAGATCGTTTTGAGCGGTCTATAGTGAGGCGGCATGAAGTCAAAGCGAAAGATTTTGTCGCGCACCTATTTCAACCGCCCAACAGTTGCGGTTGCGAGATCGCTCATTGGCAAGTATCTCGTTCGGGCGATTGATGGCCGTGAAATTTCCGGGAAGATTGTCGAAGTGGAGGCCTATGTGGGGCCGAAAGATAAGGCCTGCCATGCGTCGAAAGGCAGAACGCAGCGGACGGATGTCCTGTTTGGTCAGGCAGGGATCGCATATGTGTACCTCATTTATGGGATGTACCATTGTTTGAATGTGGTGACGGAGCAGGAGGAGTTTCCTTCGGCTGTCTTGATCAGGGCGATTGAGATTGACGGGGAGTTGATCGATGGACCGGGGCGGCTGTGCCGTGCGCTAAAGATCGATCGCGGCCTCAACCGCGCAGACCTTACGGAAGGCGAATCCCTCTGGTTCGAGGATCGTGGGGTGGTGCTGAAACGAGGGGAGCTGGGGTCTCATGCGCGCATCGGTGTCGACTATGCGGGAGCATGGGCCAAGAAGCTGTGGCGATTCAGGTTGCGTTCGGTCTCAGCCTCGGCGAGGGCAAGCCGCACAAAAAAACAGGGGGGCGCCGGATTCATCCAACGCCCCCCTGCGATATCTGATTGAATCGCTCGACTATTCGATCTTACGATCGGCTCCAATTTTCGTGGCAGACGTGACCGGAGGAGCAATCGTGATCTGGGGACCCTGGACGTTTGGAAGGCGTCCGGCACCCTGACCTTCGGTGATCCGGGCATTGTCGGACTTATTCAAGTGCTGCTCGCTATTCTTGATGGAGTTCGTGGACTTCATCAAGGTGGATTCGCCACGCGCATCGGGTTGGCCTGGATCGTTGGCAGTCGGCTGACCCGTCACAGGGCTTCCGCTGTTCTTCATCGGATAACCTTCATGCTTGGGGAGGAGGGAAGGATTCGCAGAGGCCATCGACAACGCAAACAGGACGCCGGAGACGGTCGCAACAGTACCGATTACGATCTTCATG
>JANYAJ010000041.1 GCA_025361385.1 Nitrospira sp. | reverse complement strand
TGCTGCTGCTGGTCTATGCGATGAATCGAAAGGTGTGGGCGGTATGGCCGCAGAAATGACCGTTGACATGACCAAGACCTTTTCGGGTCGCGCGCCTATTCAGGCTCATCTCCGCTATGAGGTCGAGGCTTCGACCGTCTTGATCCTGTTCGGCCCGTCCGGGTCAGGCAAAACGACCATTCTCCGATCCGTTGCAGGACTCGAATGGCCGGAAGACGGACGGATCCAGTTCCTCTCGCGGACCTGGTTAGATACGAAGTCGGGCATCAGGGTTTCTCCCCAAGATAGACAGATCGGGTACATGCCGCAAGACTATGCCCTCTTCCCCAACTATTCCGTGGCTGGGAATATTGCGTATGGGTTGGGGGCACTCTCGTCCCCCGAGCAGAATAAGAGAGTTGCGGAGGTGGTGGAACTGTTTCAATTACAGGGGCTGGAAGCGGCAAAGCCACGAGAACTGTCCGGCGGCCAACAGCAGCGGGTGGCGCTGGCCAGAGCCGTCGCGCCACGGCCGCAACTCCTTTTGCTCGACGAGCCCTTGTCGGCATTGGATGCACCGACCCGCCTTCAACTCAGAGGGGAGCTCAGGAATCTGTTAAAGCAATTGGCGTTGCCCTCGATCATCGTGACCCACGACTGGGCGGAGGCCCTCACGATGGGGGATGTGATGGCGGTGATGGGGGAGGGGCAGATCCATCAAGTCGGGAAGCCGCACGAGGTATTCAGCCGGCCGGCCGATGCAGAGGTGGCACGTATTGTCGGTGTGGAGACAGTCGTGCAAGGTCAGGTGATCGAGAATGAGAATGGGCTGGCCATGGTGGCCGTCAACGGGACGAGGCTGAAAGGTCTCAGCAATGATGCCATTGGTACCGCCGTGTATGTCTGTATCCGTGCCGAGGATGTAGTGGTGGAGCAGGCGGGGAGCGGTATGACCAGCGCCCGGAACCATCTCAAGGGACTGGTACGTGACATTGCTCCCCAAGGCGTGATGGTACAGGTCATGATCGACTGTGGGTTTCCGCTTACCGCGACGATCACGCGCGGGGCGGTGGAAGATTTGGGTTTGGTGCCTGGCGTCTCCGTCATCGCGGCGATCAAAGCCGGAGCAGTGCATCTGGTGCCGAGGTCGGTCGGCTGAACCAGTCATTCGAGCATGTGTGTAAGCGTTGGTGGCCAATGGCCTGGTGAGGTCGTTGCGCCGTTCTGGTTGAACGAGCCTTTCTGTTGTCTCCTCGCGCCGCATCGCCTGTCTGCCCTCGGTCAATCATCCGCACCTTCTAGCGTTCAACGCTCCCTATTCTCCTCTGTCCAGGCTAGCAGAATACTGGCCCAAACTTTCCCCGCAGGAGCGGCCATGAACCGACCTTCCGAGTACTGTGATGGGAAAAATCAAAAATCTCTATACAAAGGTCAAGGAAAATGTTTGCAAAACCCTCTCCCCAGCTTCTGTGGATAAGTCTGTTCATAAGATTGCCTTGCCATCAAAATAGCGCACATTTCTCCGCCTTCAATACGTCTTTGCCTAAAAAATAGGCATTGGTTGGAATCAGTCTGGTGCCCCAATATATGGGGGTATCCAACGAAAAATATCTCAAAAACAACAAAGCCTAGATAAAGACGGGTATTTCGAGCGTCATAATCATAAACCTCCGCCGTGGGAGCGTTATTCGTGGCTAACTTATGCACAGACCCTCTCCAGGACTGTGTTTTCGGCCTCATTGTTAGGGGCAGGTATGGAGGATTGACAGCTGCATGTGATATGTGTAACCATTGGTTACACATGAAGCCGACCGACCTCAAACGAATTCGAGCGCAGCAAGGGTTGACGCAGCAGCAACTTGCCGATGCGCTGCAGACGACACGTGTGTCAATCGCTCGCTACGAATCCGGTATGCGCCGTATACCTGGAATGGTCCAAGTTGCATTAGACCGGTTGGGGCGATCATGCGAAATTTCCATGGCCGGGATGGTGGCGGCTGGCTCACCGATTGAGCCTGTTCCCCAGTCCGAACTCATTGATGTACCGCCCAGCATGTTGCGTGGCGGAGATACATTTGCTCTTCGCGTCAAAGGGGAGTCGATGAAAGATGACGGCATTCTCCCCGGCGATCTGGTGGTGGTGAGAAAACAGAAGACGGCCCAGAGCGGACAAACTGTCGTGGCTCTCGTGAATCATGAGGCCACGATCAAGATCTACTACAAGAAGGATTCACACATCGAGTTGCACCCCGCGAATGCGGCGATGCAGCTGATTATCGTGAACCCTTCGGATACGTTTGATATCGAAGGCATTCTCATTGGCGTGATTCGACATTGTACGGTGTAATTACAGAAGGGAGGGCATGATGTTTATCGTAGGAAGACCTCTAGGGACAGACCGGCTCGTTGATTTGGAGCGCACGGTGGATTCGTTGAATGGTCAGTTGCGCGAGATGCAATGGGAGTTGTATCGGGCCAAGGCAGAGCCGCTTCCGGTTCGGTTGTGGCGGACTCTAGTAAGTCCAAAAAACGGGCAAGAATTCATGTCAGCCGTCTGCAATCGACGTTTCCGTCCGAACACAAAGGTGGTGTCCCATGTTGGTTCAAGAGCCTAGCGTCCATTGCGATCTGAATGAGCGTTGTACCGATTGTCAGATGGTGATTCCCTGCCGAGAGGCAGGCGCGGCCTTGTTCACCCATGCGACTCCGAGACTCTGTCCCTTCTGCCTGGCCGCGTTGCGTCAGCGACAGGAATTTGGAGAGGGCTGCTGTGGCTGATGGGGTCGTTCGACGAAGGCTGTCGGTCTAACTCGGGAGAGGTGCGCGTTTCCGAGAGGTCAGGAAGGCTTTCACCCGTTCTTCGACGGCCGAGACGGCGATGCTCGCGAGAATGACTATGGCAAGATAGATGGGTATGTGCCAAGGATAGGATGCGTGCCAAAAAATAAACGCAAAGGAATAGTGGAGGAGATAGAGTGGAAATGAAATATCGCTGAGAAAGGCTACCCACCGAGGAGACGATGCGCCGCCTGGAATGCCACGCTCAACCCAATAGATGCCAAGACCAAACTCAAAGACTCGACAGAGTGGAAACCATTCGAGTGGGTAGCCGGTAAAGAAGTGTTCCACGATGAGGCGGCTGCTTACACTGATTATGAGCAAGACACAGAGTGTTCCTGTTGGATGACGACGCATAGCCCATGCGAGGAGCGGGTAGAGGCAGTACAGCGACAGAATC
>JANYAJ010000013.1 GCA_025361385.1 Nitrospira sp. | reverse complement strand
CCTTTGGACAACGTTGCCAGCCTCGGCTGAACGAGTGAACGTACCTTGTACGAGTGTTCTTTGCCGTCCTCGGTCCGAATGACAATGATGTCCAAAGGCGATACCGCCGTGCTCTTAGTGGACAAGGAAAACAAGGTCACGGACGTCGCGTTTCAGCCAGGCGCGCCAAAGTAATCGAACGCCGACGCCGAACTAAAAGGACGTTCACCGGCTGAATGGCTAATTGTGAGCAATAGTGAACAGATTACGGTCGGCCGACAAGATAAATTTGATCGAAATTACACATGCTCAGGCATGCGTCTACCCACAGGAGGACACTATGAGATATTCCGCTATGGCGATGCTCGTGCTAGTCATGGGAGTTGGCGCGGGCTGCTCCATTACCGATACCGCAACCGATTTGCGCGGCATCAAGGGGATCGACGGCGACAAGCTGACACACATCAACACGAGGAACTATGCGATTAACCTGTTCATGAGCAAACCGATCGTGGGAGACGCCACACTACACGCGACAGTCCAGAGTTTCGCCGATGAGGCCAAAAAAGTCGGTGCAACGAAGGTGCGGATCGTACAATCGGACACGTCGGTCATGTGGTATCTCATCCCAGGCTTGGGATTCATTTTCACCCCGGTATATACGAACGTCGCGGGAGATGCGCTGCTTCCATAGCGTAGCGTCATCCCGAACGAGCCCTGGCTTCACGGACGCCTCCCAACTGGGGGCCTCGCCTCCGAGGGAGGTGTCTTGTTGCGAAGGGATTCAGCTTTCGCTTGTGAAACCGACGAATCCAGATTCATTCCTCCTGAGAGGTGACCGAGGTCAAGAGTGACCCGGTGAATTCAGTGGCCTTCTTGCGACATCGGCCACAAGTGGAGATCAGGATGTGAGCCGAACCAAGTCAAACCAATGTGTGGTGGAACGAGGCGTGGAATGGCCATCGGTCACGTCCACCCCATCTATTCCATTGCCCACTGCACATGCGTTCCGCACGGAGTACGTGGAGACGACTCGGCTCGATACACTGCTGAAGACCTCGCCCTCTCACGTCCTGGGTATCGTCCGTCATGACCGGAATCACGGGGAACTCCGTGGCGCCGGTGCCTGCCCGATTGTCTACCTCGATCTCCCGCAATTGAACGGGCCTCCGTTGGCCGAGGTATGGACGAGCACCCAGCCAGTCACCTATCACCAGGCCGAAGACATCCGCTGTGCCATGAACGACGAGGTACTCTTTGGCGCATTGCAGGTAGAAGAGCGCCCGGGCGCGCAGTTGGATACCGTGACCTACGACGCCTATCGACGCCTGCTCCTCCAGGCCCGTGCCTTGGGATACCCCCATCTGTTGCGGATGTGGAATTACTTTCCCCACATCAACCGTGTATCCAATGGGCTGGAACGGTACCAGCAATTTTGCGCCGGACGCTACCAGGCCTTGGCCGAGGATCTTTCTGGGTTCCCTCGTACCTTGCCTGCGGCAACTGCCATTGGGACCTTGTCCGGCCCGTTGAACATCCACTTCCTGGCAGCCAGGCTTCCTGGAACGCATGTCGAGAATCCCCGCCAAGTGCGTGCGTACGAGTACCCTTCTCTCTATGGCCCGCGCAGCCCGTCGTTCGCGAGAGCCACACTCCGGCCCTCCCTCTACGAGGCCAATCTGCTCATCTCTGGCACAGCGAGCGTGGTCGGTCATATTAGTGTGCACATCGGCGAGCCCCAAAAACAGACGCTTGAAATACTTCACAACTTGACTACACTGATCACCCATGCTGAGCAGCTTCACGGAGCCGATCGAAGATGGGGGAATGGGCATGCCCTCCTCAAGGTTTATATTCGACACCCGGAACATGTCCCGGCAGTTCGCACCATCCTCCAGGAGCGGATGCCTTTCCATTCTCGGGTTCTGTATCTTCAAGGAGAGATGTGCCGACGCGAGTTGTTGCTGGAGATCGAGGGCATCTTGGGTCAAGAATCGTCCATTGACATAAATCGAACGGTGTCGCAACTTCCCGGTCGGCACCAACAATCTATGGTATCTCAACATGAGCCGGATCGCCTCAAGAGAGCTTAGCCAGGGTAAACATGGGGCTGCGGGGATCGCGGACTCTGTCTTTGCTGACGGCACGCCGGTCAGATCGATACAGGAGGCGATGCGCCCGGCCATTGCGACCGTCAACCGAGACTTCTACGACATGCTCTGGTCGGCGAGCGACGTGACGCTGCCGCACCGCTTCAACACCTGGCCGCTGCTCTCCACGCTTGCAGCTTCGGCACCGGCGAGACTCGAAATCGGCCCAGGCCTGCGTCCGAGACTCCCTATCCTGGGAACCTCCTTTGTCGACATCAGCCAGCCGGCGCTCTCCGGCCTGAAGGCCTGCGGCGGCCGCGCGATGCTCGGCGAAATTACCGCCCTGCCCTTTCCCGATTGCAGCGTTGACCTCGTCTGTGCCTTCGACATCGTCGAACACATCGAGGATGACCGGCAGGCCTTCCGCGAGCTCAGCCGGGTGGCGAAAGACGATGCGACGGTCATCTTCTCGGTACCCTTGCATCCAGAACGCTGGACAGGCTTCGACGCCCTCGTCGGTCACGTTCGACGCTATAACCCCGGCGAGCTCCTCGCCATCCTCGGAGAACATGCCTTCGTGCTCGAGCAAAGCGCTCTGTTCGGCATGCAACCCCGGAGCGGCTGGCTCCTGGACTTCGCCGTGTGGGGCATGACTCACAAACGGGCTCAGGCCATGCGTTGGTACAACGGGCTCTTTCTTCCCCTCGGGTTATTCTTACAGCCGCGCCTTGCCTGGGCCTCAGGTCTGATCGACGTCGCAAACGTGGATGAGATCCTCCTCGTCTGCCGGCGTAGCCGGCGGGAGACATGCCTGATGTCCACCGAGGACGTCGGGAGGGAATCCAAGAAAGCGGCAAAGAGGGTCACGGAAGATCAGATGCAGAAGGACACACGCATCTGAAGAGATCGCGCTGAGGTGGACACGATGCGAGCCAAGATGAATACGGTGACTATGAAGACGAAGAACAGGTCGGATATACCGGAAACCGAGATGCACAAGAAGGTCCACATACTGGAAAAACAACCGATCCACTGGGCTCAGGCGCGAGTTCCTCCTGATCAGTCGGATGGATCGCTCCGTCTCCACCCCCTGCGTGCACAGTTCTGCCAGCAGTGGCACTTCACCATCGACGTCGACTGGGTTCCCGGGTCCGAGGTCGGACTGGAGGGGTTATTGGATTTCTGCGATCGATGGAAGATGAAGGCCACGATTTTTGTGGCCGGGCGGTTTGCAGAAACCTATTCGGATCTGGTCAGAGAATGCCGGCGGCGAGGGCACGAACTCGGCACGCATGGGTGGGAGCACGGTGGCCTCGAGCAGGATGAAAATTTTAGATCGGCCAGTTATGACCAGCAGCGAGCCTGGATCCGATTAGCCACGGAAGCCGTGGAGAAGGCCGCAGGGGTTCGCCCCGTCGTGTTCCGCGCCCCGAGCTTGTGGATCGGCGAAACGACCTTGCGCGCGCTCGAAGACGAGGGATACCGCTACGATTCATCTGTTCCGGCCAGGCGATTCGACTGCGGGTTCGGCCGGGTGCATTACCTGAAATACTTTCGCGCGCCGACTGAGCCCTATCGCCTCTCGTCCTCGCACTTGCGCCTGCCAGGGCACAGCTCGATCATCGAGATGGCCCCTTCAGCGTTCCTGTTCCCGATCAACATGGCCACGCTCCGGGTGCTCGGCCTGCCGATGATGAAGTGGATGCTCCGCGGGATTTCCCGGCGGGCGTCGCGGCTGGTATTCTATTGCCACCCCTACGAATTCGTGCGGGCGCATCGGCAGTCCTTCCCGCGCAACATGTCCAAATGGAACATGAAAGGGATGACGCCGGAGAATCTCCCACTTCTTGACGAATTCGTCGAACACGTGATGCTGCAAGGCTACGCCCCTACTCTCTTTGCAGACTCGTTGGGCGCTTCGCAGGGCACAAGACCCCTCACGCGCGGGACGACACGATTTCAGTCCGAGTCGATAATAGATGGCCTCAGTGCACATGCGGCCTCGCCCCCGGCAGAGGATGTGGTGGAGACCACTGCCGTTGCACAGGTCCTCAGGCACCGGTACTAGGAATATTCGATTGATGCATTGTGAGCCTCCAATCCACTTCGGGACCTCGCCATGTCCAGACATGGCGGACCAGATGAAAATCGCCCCTGCCAAATTGATTCAGATGATTAGAGGCAAGGTGTCCGCAAGACTGCCCCGAACGACCGTGGCCGAGTTTTCGATGGAGACGCCGCTGGAAGATCTGGGGCTCGACTCTCTAGATAAACTGACTTTGCTCTTCGAGATTGAAGATCTTTTCAATGTGGCGATCCCCGATGCCACCGCCTCCCAGATGAAGTGCGGTGCGGACATCCTGGCCTATGTTTCGACCAGCCAACACAAGCGGTCCTGAGGTTTACATCGGGAGTACAGATGGCTCTGCAGGACTTCGGTTTGATGTTTTGCCCTGCTTCTGAGGTATGGACCCTTTCCGAGTTCGACGTCGAATTTCTTGTTTAGCAGGCGCTACCATTTCTGCCCGCGCCACAGACCATGCCACGTGCAATGCAAGAGCCGGATGGTGTCTCTTGTCTGTCGAGTCTGTCGGGGTTGCTTGGTTGCATGAGGCTGGCCAGATGGAAATCACTGCTACAGCGAGCCTGGTTGCCGATGTCGCATATAGCTCAAACCCGGACAGCTATCTGCCAGATTCTGACCCTGCTTACCACCTAACAAGAGCGACAGCGGCAAACAGAATGATCAAAGCAAGAACGAGAGAAAGCCGCGCGATCCAGGGAGCCCACAACACCAGAGCCTGCTCGAACGTACTTCGGCTCTCGACAGAAAGTCGAAGGATTCTCCCAACCCGAGGCCCGAGAATGAGATCGTGGGTCAGCGTCAACAAAAGAAGGATCGCCACAAGCCCCAGCTTGGCTGCCAGGACCATCGGCCAGCTTGATGGGTCTACAATCGGAATCCCCCGTTGATGCAGCAACGGGAGGCCCGTGAACAAGAGAACGGCGATCGCGCCCCAGACCACCGCACGGAACCGCCGGGCGATGGTCCGAAAGAGCAGCGATCTCTGTGAGGCAAAGAGCTCACGTCGAAGCACCGGCACGAGCACAACTGACAAGAAAGTCGTCCCGCCGATCCACGTGACCGCAGCCAGCACATGGAGCCAGACTAGAAGAACGATCATCGCCGCAACCACTCCACCAGATCACCCCTTCGTCAATCTGGGGTCGATGGTGAGAAGTGGACGTCCGGCCTGACTGCTTGGCCCCGACAGGCTGAGGTTCGGGCACCAGGCGATTTCTGCCAGTTCCGTCGCTCCCGTGAAGCGGTCTCCGCCATCGATAGAAAGCTGGTCCTGAGTCAGGCGCATACAGGGCGTGCAAATAAACTGGCACGGGACAGGACACCGCTGCCCTTCGCACCCCACCAGGGTATTGAAGAAGGCGGTTTTCTGCAGACAATACCGCTCGCGATCCAGCGCGTTCAGGCTGTCGCGATAACAGTTCAGTCGCTGCCAGAGCTTGGTTACACTAGACATTCGCTCGGAGTTGATGCTCGCCCAGGCTCCGGGCAATCTGACCGTTTCACCCACGAGCTGAACCGCCAGGTCGATGCCAGACGGCAGCGACGGGAACATCCCAATCGCCACCTTCTGGGCATCGACCCATTTCATCGTGAAGATCGGAGCCTGTTGGGCCAAGCTCAACGCCCTTGCGCTATCCTCGTCGCCCCGGTACGGAATATGGACGACGAGATGCATCATGACTCCGAACTCCTCTGGTGCTCACAGGGTGCGCATTTCAGAACGCCATCACCGCCGATCAGAATCCGATCCCCACATAGGCCCCAACCGTGCCGTAACTGTTCACGCTGTTGGTTTGATTGGCGGCCAAGTGGTACCGGGCATCGACGCCAAGCCACAGCTCTTTCCAGATCCTATATTCCGCGCCACCCCCGAATTGCACACCGATATCGAGTACGGTCGTCTGATTCGATGGTGGGCTGATCACGTGAAAATCCAAGCCGACGGGAATGATCCAGGGCTGGAAATCGGTCCCCTGCATGAACTTGACCTTTGGCGCCACGTCCACCGTCAACATGGTGATCTGCACCTTGCTCAGACCGCCGTTACTCACCCCCGTGACTGTCCTGGTGTCTGAGTTTGCGACGGTTTGTGAATTGAATTTCTTGTACTCCACTCCGATCTCGCCCACGACCGCGATGCTTTTCATCATGCCCCATAGGTCTTTTGTCAGCATGATGTCCTCGCCGGCGCCGACATAGTAACCGCCGGTCCCACCGTTCTGGCCAGCCGTATTGTGTCCGTCGGTGAATAGCTCGCCTCCACGACCGCTGTTCGGGGCCGCAAAGCCGCCTCGAAAAAACACTCTGTTCCCTGTTGCCGTGGTCTCCTCAGCCGAAGCCGGCAATGCACCACAGACAGCGAGCCCCAGCATGATCGCAACTACGGCAGACCTGACTCCAATGTTCCTGTTTCCCTTCCGAACCTGCATGATGTCTCCCTCCCTGGGCGATCGTCGGAGGACAGTCCTTGTCCTCCGATAGTTGCGCTGACTTGCGCTCGCCGGCCCGAGACATCAGCCTGATAATTAAACCCTTCACAAGTGCCTTCCTTTACGGCATGAGCTGCGACACTTTCGTCCCTATTGTTTCTTGCACATCCTTCGCGCAGCGGAATCCCATCCAATTGATCTTCGTATTAGGATCGGTCCCGTTCCGCATCGCCACACGCATCGTCGTGGTGCTGTCCATCCATCCACCACCACGGAAGGCTTTTTGCGTACCGACCTCAGGGCCTTTGGGGTTCCGATC
>JANYAJ010000009.1 GCA_025361385.1 Nitrospira sp. | reverse complement strand
CGGACATCGAACCGGAAGCGATCGCGTTACTACAGGAAGTCGGGCTGGGAGCTCGCCTGCATCACAAGCCTGGTGAATTGTCAGGCGGTGAGCAACAGCGCGTGGCAGTGGCACGAGCCCTCTTGCAGAAGCCCGATCTCGTGCTGGCTGATGAACCGACCGGAAACCTGGATACGCATACGGGCGACGCACTCTTTGCCATGATGCGTGAACTGAACAAGGCACGCGGGACAACCTTCGTGATCGTGACTCATAACGATAAGCTGTCAGGTCAGGCCGACCGGATCATACAGATGCAGGACGGCCAGATCGTCTAAGATCGTCGAGGGCATCTGATGTTTTCGCCCAAACTCACGAGACAGGATAATCCCGCCGTTTATGTGCGAGAGGATCTCCTCGTCTACCCTTGACGAGAACTGTTTCATCCAATAGACTCAGCAAAATACCTCAACTCATTGGGATTGGTTTTCAATGATCTATTCGCGGTTGCGTTACACGGTTGCATCTCTGATTATCTTGATGTTTCCCGCACAGGTATGTGCTGTTGAATTCGTCACGGTGGGTCCCCGCGCCATGGGTATGGGTGGCGCGGGTGTAGCCGTCACAACAGATGCCCTGGCTACCTATTGGAACCCGGCCGGCTTAGCCATGACGCAGACGGTGGACATCAGGATTCAAGGCGGAGCTCAGGTAATCGATCGTCTCGGCATCGCAGATGCCATTCACGACCTAGAGAAGTTCGATACGTCCGATATCTCTCAGGCTAATCAAGCTAAGGCGCAAGATATTGCCAACAGAATTAATCGCCCAGGCGCAACAGTATCCTTGAATGGATCAGCCGGTCTGTACGTCAAAGGTCACTTGGGTGAGCATGCTTTCGGATTTAACGTGTCAGATGTCGCAACGGGGGGTGGCTTTATCCTCAATCCGGTTCAAGTATCTGGCACGAACATTACGGGTGCAATGGCATTGCGCTTGCTCGAAGCCCGTCAGGCCGCTTTCTCTTATGCCTATGCGTTCTCAGACAAGACATTTTCTATTGGCGTGACAGGGAAAATCATACAAGGCGCCTCCTACAATGGGCGTACGGCACTCACCGGGGGAACCGACGTCTCCGTAACCGACAACTTTGGGAAACCCACGCTTTCAACGGCCTTTGGAATCGACGTAGGTGCCATCTACCGCCCCTCCTCATGGCTCCGCTTTGGTGCAGTGGCTAAAGACATCAATCAACCGACATTCAATGCCTCAGGCGGGGGCGAACTCAAACTCGGGCCACAAGTCCGCGGCGGTATGGCCATTAACCCCTACTCTTCTCTCACCTTAACGGCAGATGTCGATGCCACGGCGAATAAGACTTTTGTGCCTGGAGTGAAGAGTCAGGTCTTGAGCCTCGGGGCAGAGCAAACGATATTGTCTGAGTTTCTTTCCTTTCGTGTTGGCGGTTTCAAGAATATGAAAGATGCAAATACTCCCTTTACCCCAACTGCAGGGCTTGGCCTACGGGTCTATGCTCTGCGTGTCGATGTCGGGGGTGGATACGATTTTCGCGAGAAGGGGGCCCTCGTCTCCGGCTCTCTTTCTTTGACGTTCTAAATGGTATAGTGAACCCATGTTCATGCTTCATCACCTACGACGTACCATCGCACTCGGTCTTCTCCTTCTCCTCATAGCCGGCTGTGGCGGCTTACAGGAAGTGTGGGAAGGACCGGGGGCGAGAATGTTCCGCCCTCAAGCCATTGCGGTGCTCCCTCCCATGGCCAGCCAATACGACAGCGCACGCGAGGATATTCAAGAGGTTTTGTCCGGTGCTCTGAACAAGGTCGCGAATATCGAGCGGGTGGTGTCTCCCGAGAATGTGACGGATATCTTCCAGGCTTCCAAGGAAGCCTTCGATGCGCTGGTGTTCTACTTCTCACGTCTGGAAATGACTGGGCAATCCGACAAGGATTCCGCCCTGAAGCTGGGTAAGGCGATGAATGTGGACTCCTTCTTAGTCGTCCGGGTGAACTCCTGGGAATACATGCGCAAGGAAGGCGATAATGTCGGACGAGTGGGCCTGAGCATCCGCCTAGTCGATGCCACAACCGGCACCACCGTCTGGAAGGCACGCCATGAACGGTCGAGCAGCTATATGTTCTATCGCCCGAACTTAAAAGATATTGCGAAAGAGCTGGCAGCAGAGATGATTAAGGCCATGCCTCCCCAAGCCAAACGATAGTTCCTGCCCCGCCTGAATTCTTATCGTCACAGTTGAAGCGTCTAACAGGCCTCTGAGATGGAGGAGCGCCGATGCTGGCCTTTCCATACGGAGATGAGTGAAGTCGACGACTAGCGGGCCTTAGCCAGCGATGCGTTCATCGCCGCTTTCAATGAGCGGACAAATTCTGCGACCTGCTTGACCATATCCTGCTTCTGCTGGTGCGCGGCAATCTGCTTCACGATAGCGCTGCCGACAATGACACCATCGGCAATGGCTGCCACGCTGGCCGCATCCTCCGGTGTCGCAACCCCAAAACCGACCGCTACCGGCACCTGCGTCACCTTCCTGATCTTCTCAACATTCTTTCCCACATCAGCCACGTTCAGCAGTTTTGCGCCGGTAATCCCGGTGAGCGACACGTAATACACGAAGCCTTGTGATTGGCGCGCCACGAATTTCCTTCTGTCAGGCGTACTCGTGGGAGCAAGGAGAAAAATCAGTTGCAGTCCTGCTGCAGCAGCAGGGCCTTTGAGGGGGCCCGCTTCATCCGGCGGCATATCCGGTACGATCAGCCCATCGACACCAGCTTGGACCGCCTCATGGCAGAACCGCTCAGGACCGAATGCATGGATATTGTTGTAGTAGGCCATCAAGACCAATGGAATCTGAGTCTTGGTCCTCAATCTGATCACCATGGGAAGGATCTTGCGGAGCGACGTCCCGCTGCGCAACGCTCGCTCCGCTGCCTGCTGTATCACGGGACCATCGGCGATAGGGTCTGAAAACGGAACACCCAGTTCAATGATGTCGGCTCCGGCACGTTCTAACTCCACGACCAGTTCTTCTGTCTCTTCCAGTGAAGGGTCGCCTGCCATCACATAAGCAATGAGAGCCTGCTCCCCCTTCTGCCGAAGTTGTGCAAAGGCTCGGTCCAGTCTCGATGTCATAGCGTGATTCCTCGCATCTTCGCGACCTGCTGCACGTCCTTATCGCCACGACCGGAGAGATTCACGACCAGGATCTGGTTCTTCTTCATCGAGGGCGCCACCTTCACCGTGTGCGCAATGGCATGAGCGCTTTCGAGAGCCGGCATGATCCCCTCTTCTCTCGCCAGTAAGTCGAACGCCGCCATCGCTTCATCATCGGTCACCGAGGTGTAGGAGGCGCGGCCTTGATCCCGCAAATAACTATGTTCGGGACCGACCGCGGCGTAATCCAACCCGGCCGATACGGAATGCGTCAGATTAATTTGGCCATCGTCATCCTGGAGCAAATAGGTCATGGTGCCTTGCAAGACGCCAGGCTTGCCTCCCTCAAAACGCGCGGCATGTTTTCCGCTCGCCACACCCAGGCCGCCCGCCTCGACACCCACCATCTTCACCTTCTTGTCTTTGATGAATGCATGGAAAAGTCCCATCGCATTGCTACCGCCACCGACGCAGGCGATCAGACAATCCGGCAACCGGCCTTCTGCCGCCAGGATCTGTCGTCTGGTTTCACGCCCGATGATGGCTTGGAAGTCCCGGATCATCATGGGATAGGGATGGGCCCCAAGCACTGAGCCGAGAATATAGTGCGTCGTGCGGATATTCGTCGTCCAATCTCGCATGGCTTCACTGATGGCATCCTTCAGCGTGCGGCTTCCAGCATCGACACCCGTCACGGTCGAACCGAGCAATCTCATCCGGAAGACGTTCAGCGCCTGGCGCTGCATGTCCTCGGTCCCCATATAGATTTCACATTGCAGCCCGAACATCGCCGCAACGGTTGCCGTCGCCACGCCATGTTGCCCGGCCCCTGTTTCAGCAATGATGCGCGGTTTCTTCATCCGCAGGGCCAGCAGCCCCTGCCCAATCGCGTTATTAATCTTATGGGCTCCGGTATGACAGAGGTCTTCACGCTTCAAGTAGACCTTCGCTCCACCCAGGCGCTTAGTGAGTCGTTGCGCGAAGTAGAGCGAAGTGGGCCGACCGACATAGTGTTTTAAATAATTGGCCAGCTCGGACTGAAAGCGACGGTCTTTTTTCGCACGGGCATATTCCTGCTCCAGCTCAAGCAGCGCAGGCATGAGTGTTTCAGGGACATAGCGTCCGCCGTAGGCACCAAAACGACCTTCTTTGTTCGGAACTGAACCCATGGCTGTCCTCTTGCTGACTTATAGAATGGATGGAGTATAAACGCGGTTAGGTCAGGGAGACAACCCTGACGGCGCGAATGAAGGCACGCACTTTCTCGTGATCCTTCTTCCCAGGCTCCCGTTCGACGCCGCTGCTCACATCTACGCCATAGGGCTGTACCGCCTGGATGGCCTGCTTAACATTGTCAGGTGTCAGCCCCCCGGCCAGAAGAATGTTTGCGGCCTTGGCGGCTTCTGCGGCAAGGTGCCAATCGATCACTTGTCCCGTACCTCCATAGGCTTGATCGGAAAAGGCGTCCAGGACGAACCCTCGAACACCGGCCCGACCACGAAACTCTGCCAGAGCAAGAAACGCGCTGCGATCTTTTACGCGAAGGGCTTTGAGGATGGGACGTTTCAGTTCTAGGCAATAGGTGGCGGATTCATCTCCGTGCAGTTGGGCCAGTGCCAAGCCGCAATCGTCCATCATTCGGCGGACGACGGTCACGTCTTCATTCACAAATACGCCCACCGGAGTGACGAATGGTGGCAATTTCTCGATGATCTGTCGAGCCACGGACGGTTCAACCGAGCGAGGACTTTTCTTGTAAAACACAAAACCTAACGCGTCGGCGCCCGCTTCTACAGCGGAAATTGCATCATCCTGATTCGTGATGCCGCAAATCTTGACAGCAAAGTAGGGCGCCATGGTCACTCTCGTGAAGATGTGTTTATTGACACGTCGCCTCACTTCGACGGTCGCCATAGAATCCGCGATAGCCCCATTGGCACACGATGCCCTTTGAATTGAAACTCAGATTGACGATGTCGGCCCCATCAATGCCAGTTCGATAGGGCCACTCACACATCTCGCCGCCATTCTTGAACTGATGACAGCGCGTAGGAATGCCCAATTCGCGGACTCGATCGTCTTTCGTCGACCCTACCCACGAATTCCACAGGGTCGTGTGATCGCCAAAACTCTTCCCCACACAACCGACGAGAAGGAATACCGCCGGGATTAGCACGATTAGTCTTTCCATTGGTACCTCCTGGCTCTGCCGCCACAAGAATCATCCTGCATGAGAGGGTGCCGGCACTCCCATCAACTCGCGTATCTTGGCTGCCGTATCTTCTGCGCGAATGAGGGATTCTCCGACGAGCATGGCATGGATACCGGATTCGACGAGCCGTTCGACATCAGCACGTGTGTGGATGCCGCTTTCACTGATGATCAGCTTGTCGGTTGGAATTCGTTTCGCTAAACGTAGCGTGACGCCGAGATCTGTCGTGAAAGTCTTCAGGTCGCGATTGTTGATGCCGATCATCCTGGCCTCCGGGAGCCGCTCCAACACCCTGTCGAGTTCACGCTCGTGATGGGTTTCGATGAGCACGTCCAACCCTAACCCTCTTGCGAGGGCATAGAAGTCGATCAGTTGTTGCCGTTCGAGCGCCGCAACGATCAAGAGAACCGCGTCGGCTCCATAGGCACGCGCCTCGTAAAACTGGATCTCTTCGACCATGAACTCTTTATTCAGGGCAGGCATCGGCACCGATTGTTTGATCTCGCGAAGATAGTCGAGACTGCCTTGAAAAAAATCCTTGTCGGTTAAGATGGACAGAGCCGAGGCGCCATGGGCATGGTAGGTCTCGGCAATCTCGAGATAATTAAACCGCTCGGAGAACTCGGGACGGAGGAGACCAAGACTGGGCGAGGCCTTTTTGACTTCGGCGATCAGCGACGGGCTGCCAGCCGTTTTTGTCGCTTCGAGGGCAACGGCGAAACCTAATACACCTGGTGCGTCCTGAATTCTTTTCTTCAGCTCAGAGAGGTACCCACGGCTTTGCTTATGCCGGAGTTCCGCTTTCTTATGCTCCAGAATACGAGAAAGAATCACGAGACCGTTATCCCCTATTCGTGAATGTGATGAGGCGCGCCAGCTTCTCGGCTGCAGCGCCTGAATCGATGGCCTGGCCAGCCAGGCGGAATCCATCTTGAAGATTTGTCGCCTTGCGCCCAGCGACAAGAGCCGGAGCAGCATTCAAACAGACGATGTCCCGTTTTGGGCCTTTACGACCCTGAAGAATGTCACGCGTGATCATCGCGTTCTCTTGTGGCGTCCCTCCTGCCAGCTGTTTAGCCGGGACCAGTGCCAATCCAAGATCCGCCGGGTTCAGAAGATAGTTCGACAACACGCCCCCTTTGGCCTCTGACACCTGCGTCTTTGCGGTAAGGGTGATCTCATCGAGTCCGTCCATCCCATGGACGACAAAACAATGTTGCGATCCCAAATGCATGAGTACGTTTCCCAACAGAGAGGTCAATCGCCCCTCATACACGCCAAGCACTTGGATGGTCGCTCCTGCCGGATTGGTCAGCGGGCCTAAGAGATTCAGCATGGTTCGGATGCCCATCTCCTGTCGAGGACCGGCGCAATGTTTCATAGCTCCATGGTAGAGCGGGGCAAAGAGAAATCCGATCCCGACATCATTGATACAATCGGCCACCCGTTCGGTCGGCAAATCAATCTTGAGTCCCAACGCCGAGAGGACGTCCGCGCTTCCCGACTTAGATGACACAGAACGGTTCCCGTGCTTCGCCACGGTCAGACCTGCGCCTGCGATGACAAATGCGGCCGTCGTGGAAATATTGAACGTATGCGCGCCATCCCCGCCCGTGCCGCAGGTATCCACGACCAGGGGATCTCCAATGGCGATACGGACAGCCTTGGCTCGCATCGCCCGCACGGAACCGGATATTTCTTCGACGGTTTCTCCCTTGAGACGAAGCCCCATCAAGTAGGCGGCAATTTGGGCCGGAGTCGCTGCGCCTTCCATGATCTCCAGCATCACCGATTCGGCCTCTGGCTCGGTGAGAGAAGAGCGGTCGGCAAGTTTGGCAATCGCGTCTTTGATCATGGCTAGGGACCAGGCGGACCTTCCTATAACTTCAGGAAGTTACGGAGGAGGTCCTTCCCCGCCGTGGTGAGGATCGACTCTGGGTGAAACTGCACCCCTTCAATGCCCAATGACCGATGGCGCAATCCCATAATTTCCCCCTCCGCCGTCTCGGCGGAAATCTCAAAGCAGGACGGAAGGGTGTCGCGTTTCACGATCAGGGAATGGTAGCGCGTAGCATCAAAGGGATTGGGGAGCTGATAGAAAATCGTTTTCCCGTCATGCTGGATCTTCGACGTTTTCCCGTGCATCAACCGTTCAGCTCGGACAACGTCACCGCCAAACGCCACAGCAAGAGATTGATGGCCGAGGCAGACACCCAAGAGGGGAAGTCGCCCGCCGAAATGCCTGATCGCCTCGACCGACAAGCCCGCTTCCATCGGCGTGCAAGGCCCTGGAGAAATGACGATGCGGCTGGGTTTCAGCGACTCGATCTGCTCAATCGTAATCTTATTGTTACGAAACACCCGAACATCTTCACCGAGTTCCCCAAAATATTGCACCAGGTTGTAGGTGAAGGAATCGTAGTTGTCGATCATCAGTAGCATGTCAGTACTCGTATCTCGCGCAGATCATTCCAATCCCTGCTCGGCCAATTGGACGGCCTTCATCATGGCCTGGGCCTTGTTACAGGTCTCTTCATATTCATGTTCCGGATTCGAATCGGCAACGATGCCGGCCCCGGCTTGGATGAAGGCCTGGTGCTTTTTGACGACGACGGTGCGGATGTTGATGCACATGTCCATGTTGCCGGAGAAACTGAGGTACCCCACCGCGCCGGCATAGGGTCCGCGCCTGGTAGGCTCGAGTTCATCGATGATCTGCATCGCGCGAATCTTCGGCGCGCCGGAGACGGTACCGGCAGGAAAACAAGCCCGTAATACGTCGTACGAGGTCTTCGACTCATCCAGTTGCCCTGTCACATTCGAGACGATGTGCATGACGTGCGAATACCGCTCGACGTGCATGAGTGAATCCACCACGACCGATCCTGCTTTCGCCACGCGTCCGACATCGTTCCGCCCGAGATCCACGAGCATGACATGCTCGGCCCGTTCCTTCTCATCGGCCAGCAGCCGCTTCTCCATCTGCTGATCTTCTTCCGGCGTGGACCCGCGGCGGCGCGTGCCGGCAATGGGACGAAGAGAGATAACACCGTTTTCGCAACGGACGAGGGTCTCCGGAGAGGAACCGACCAGCTCGACCCCTGCAATACGCAGGTAATACATATAGGGGGAAGGATTCACCACACGTAATGCGCGATAGAGTTGCAACGGCGGCGCTTGCAGGTTGGTCTCCCATCTCTGAGAGACCACGGTTTGGACGATGTCGCCGGCCCGAATATATTCTTTCGTCCGCACGACCATCTTCTCAAAATCTGCCTTGCTCATATTCGACGTAAACGTCACCGGCTTCCGGCGGCGATGCGGACGAGTACGGCGAAGCGGGCGTTTCAGCCGCGCGATCATGCGCTCGATCCGTTCCGTGGCTAATCGGTAGGCGGCCTTGAGGCCACGCTCCCCCTTCGCCGTGATATGCGCAGTGGACACGACTTTGATCTTCTGGGCGACATTGTCGAAGATCAGCATGGTATCGGTGAGCAGGAAGGCACAGTCCGGCAGATTCAGAGGATCCTTCTGCCTGGCTGCCATGTCCTCGAACGTCCGCACCATGTCGTAGCTTAGATATCCAACGGCACCGCCGACAAACGGGGGAAGGTCCGGCACCGTCACCGGGCGATAGCCTTCCATCATCTCACGCAGCCGTTCAAGCGGATTTCCACGACTGGGAATGCGCTTCTTGCGTGTGCCCTGCACGACAACCAGGTCGCCCCGATCTTCGTAGACGACAACGGGCGAACCACTGCCGAGGAAGGAATAACGCGCCCATTTCTCTCCCCCCTCAATAGACTCTAGGAGGTAGGCTGAGGGGCCATGATCGATTTTTGAAAAGGCAGAGACGGGGGTTTCATAGTCCGCGAGAATCTCTCGATAGAGCGGAATGAGATTACCCTGTCCGGCATATTGCCGAAATTGGTCGAGGCTGAGCGAGTATTGCGGCGGCGCCACGGTATCGTCCTATTATTCTTGGCCTACAATGAGCTTCTGTCCTACTTCGATAATGTCGTCCGGCAGCTTGTTCCACTTCCTGACCTTGTCGACAGTGGCGCCATACTTCCGACTGATCCGGTAGAGCGTTTCGCCAGGCTTCACGACATGAACGGTGGGCGATCGCACGCTTCCCATCGACGGCTCGACTGCCCCTGGCACAGCCGGCACCTCCGGAGCGATCCCGAGAGCGGTCGCGCTCAGGTCCACGGTATCGGTCGTATCAAGAGCCGGTTCAACCGGCAGCGCCTTACGCCCAGACGTGGCGGCACGTTTCATATCGGCCTTGGCCTTACGTTCCAGCAGCGCCGACTCCTTCATCGCTTCAGCCTCTTCCTGCACACGGGCCATTTGCTCCCGAACGGCTTGCACTTGCGCCGTGAGCTCCCGATTTCTGGCCTCAAACTCCATCAGTTCTTTCTTGCCCCGCTTCGCTTCATTATCCAGTTCGCCGGTTCGTTTCTCTTCTTGGGCCAACAGACGTTGAAAGTTCAGGCTGCGTGCCTTTTCCGCCTCGTACTTTTCGGCCATCACACATCCGCTCAATACGAGCATTCCACAGACGATGGTCATACCTTGATAGATGGATCTTGACATTGACTTGATCACGTAATTCTCCTCTTTCATGGATACCTCCTCTGACGGTCGTGAGGGACATTCCCTCTCGCAGCAGGAAGTGGACACCGGCTGCCATGCACTGAAAAAACGACTTAAATAGAAGCAGTAGAATAATGTCTAACGCAGCGAAAGTCAAAGCGAATATGGCACCTTCGTCGTTTGACCCACTCCCTACCCCTATGGTACGTTCGAAACTGTCACGTCCTCTGTTCGTTACCATCCAAGCCCTATGGCCCACGCCGACATCCTTTCCAGACTGAGCGCGCTCAAAGACGAAATCAGACGCCACGACTATCTCTACTACGTCAAGGATCGTCCGGAGATTTCTGATTCCCAGTACGATCGTCTCTTCCGCGAGCTGCTCGATCTAGAGCAAGCGCATCCTGAACTCGTCACGCCCGATTCCCCGACCCAACGGGTCGGCGCGCCACCGCTTGAGTCACTGATCAAGGTTCCCCACGAGCAGCCGATGCTCAGCCTAGACTCGATTATCGATCAGGAAGAGGTTCAGGCATTCGATCAACGGATGAAACGTGAACTCGAAACCCCTGCCGTTGAGTACAGCGCGGAACCAAAATTCGATGGGTTGTCGGTCGAACTGGTCTACGACCATGGAATGTTCACCCGTGGAGCCACCAGGGGCGACGGAACGACCGGAGAGGATGTGACCGTCAACCTGAGAACGATCCGTTCGCTTCCGCTGCAATTGCAAGCGCAGTCAGGATTTCCTGATCATCTTGTCGTACGGGGCGAGGTATACATGCGCCTCGATGATTTCCAAGCCTTGAATCGACGGATCACAGAACGAGGCGACGACGCCTTTGCAAATCCACGCAATGCGGCCTCTGGTTCTCTCCGGCAATTGGATTCCACGATTACCGCGACTCGTCCATTGGTTGTGACCTGTTATGAAATCATGGCCCTCTCCACACCAGCACCACTTACACATTGGGAAGAGCTTGAGCAATTGGCCCGATGGGGGATCCCGGTGCCGACGCATGGGCGGCTCTGTGCGTCTATCGATGACGTAATGGCCTTTCACAGGGAAACAGAATCGATCCGGGATCGGCTGCTCTATGAAATCGATGGCGTGGTGGTGAAGGTGAATCGCCGCGACTGGCAACATCGCCTGGGGATGAAATCTCGCAGCCCCCGCTGGGCCCTCGCCTATAAATTTACCCCGCGCAAGGAAATCACCGTCGTACAGGATATCGTCGTGTCTGTCGGGAGAACCGGAACCCTCACACCCGTCGCGCTCTTGAAACCGGTGGAAGTCGGTGGCGTCACCATCAGCCGAGCCACCTTACACAACGCCGATGAGGTAGCCAGAAAAGACATTCGGATCGGGGATACCGTCAAGGTGGAACGGGCCGGTGATGTGATTCCCGCCATTGCCGAGCGTGTCCCCATCCCCGATGAGCAACGGAGTGCTCCATTTTTGATGCCGGATCACTGCCCGATCTGCGGATCGAACGTCGGCCGCGAGGGCGCCTATTTCTACTGTACCGGTCAATTGGTCTGTGGCGCCCAGTTGAAGGGAGCAATCGAACACTTTGCGTCCAAGCGCGCGCTCAACATCGAAGGCTTGGGAAAGAAGACCGTGGCGCAACTGGTTGACGAGGGACTCGTACGATCGCTCGCCGATCTCTATCGTCTAACCAACGCCGATCTCGTTCGGCTTGAGGGATTTGCCGATCGGTCTGCCACAGCCCTCATGGAGTCGATTGCGGGCAGTACTGCCGTTTCCCTCGATCGATTTCTGATGGGACTTGGGATTCGACAGGTCGGACAACACATCGCCAAAGTCCTGGCCCGTGAGTTCACGTCTCTTGAAGAGATCATGGCAGCGGATCGTGAACGGCTTCTGCAAGTTCGTGAAATTGGCCCTGAAATATCAGACAGCTTGGTAGCCTATTGGTCTGAGCCACGCAATCGAGAAGCCATCGTACAACTCCAAACATTGGGGCTGCAGATCGCACCGGGCATGGCCCGAGGCGACCGGATGGAATCCCCGCTCACGGGAAAGACATTCGTGTTTACCGGCGGGTTGGATTATTTCACACGAGATGAGGCACAGCGAGCCGTCGAAACGGTCGGAGCGCGCGTAGCCTCAAGTGTAAGCAAAAAGACGTCGTATGTGGTAGCGGGACGGGATCCTGGTTCAAAACTTGACCAAGCCCGTACCCTAGGGGTGCCGATTCTGACGGAGCAGGAGTTCGCCGCCTTGATTGGAGAGGAGACGAGCAAGCCTAGCTGACGAGGTCGAGGTTCTGGGATTCGATGGGAGCCGGTGATTTCTCTTCACGAAAGATTTGGACACTTCGAATGGATCGAGGCTCGGCTTCATGGATGAGGATTCGACAATTGGCGATCCGCACTTCTTCTCCCACCTTGGGAATTCTGCCAAGTTCCTGCTGAATGAGCCCTCCGATCGTCACCGCTTCGTCGCCGAGATCGACCTTCAGGAAGTCGTTGACCTTGCGCACTTCGGTCCTGCTGTGAACCAAAATATGGTTCTTCCCTAGCCGCTTGATCAGCTCTTCGGTGATGTCTGTTTCGTCCATGATCTCCCCGACCACTTCTTCGAGAAGATCCTCAAGTGTAACAATCCCCATGACACCACCGAACTCGTTCACCACGACGGCCATATGGCGTTTCTCCTGCTGAAACTGCTTCATAAGATCGTCGGCGGTTTTACCGGACGGCACGAACAGCGGCGGATAGGCAATATCCTTGAGCTTGGCCTCATTCCGCCCTTTGGCGAGCTCAGTGAGTGCTCTCGTCTTGTACAGAATGCCCGTGATGTTATCCAGCGTCCCGTCATATACGGGAATCCGTGAATATTTCGAGTTGTAGAGAAGCTCTTGGGCCTCCTTCAAGCGCAGGTTCCCATCCAAGGAGAAGACATAGAGGCGAGGGGTCATCGCGTCTTCAGCGGTGATGTCTTTGAGCTGGAAGACGTTCTTGATCATCTTCACCTTCTCAACCTCGATCGTCCCCGTCTTCCCCCCCTCATCCAGCATGATCTTCAGCTCTTCTTCGGTCACGAGGGGCAGCGTCAGCCCCTTCCCTCCGGTCAGCTTATGAATCAGAGGGACCATCACAAATAGGAACGGTTTGAGAAGCAACTGAACCCCATAGACAGGGTAGGCCATGTTGAGCGTCACAGGAACTGCGAATTTAGCGGCTAATGTTTTGGGGATCACATCAACAGCGACCAAGAGGACAAAGGTCAGCATACCGACCATGACGGCAATCGCCTCATCAAAGGAATTGCGGCCACCGTAGATGTTCAGAGTCAGGAAGGTGGCATACATCGGCGTTGCCACACCGATCAGGCGGTCGCCAACCAGAATGGTCGACAAGAGCTTTTGTGGGTCACTGCGAAGATGGAGCGCCAACTTTGCTCGGGCATTGCCGGTGAGGGCCAGTGCCTTCAACTTCGTTTCGTTGACCGCAAAGAAACCAATTTCTGCCGTAGAGATTACCGCAGAAATAATAATGAGACCCAAGAGGATGAGAATATCCATGAATTGCAATCTTTTAGAAGCGTCCGACTATACCGGTCGGCCATGAATGCCGGAGAATCCAGGGGCTATCCCTATCGCCTTAGACCAGCAATGTGAGATGTGGGAGAACAAAGTAACGTGATAGGGACCTATAGGACCTGTATCCATTGGACTGTACATGTATCATAGGACAGCGTGGCGAGCAAGCATATGATGCAAACATGTCACAATATCAAATAGTTACGCTGCATATTCGCAGAATAGCTGAAGAATTGGAATGGCGAGTTTGCTGAAACTGGTTTACGGGTCGTCGCGAAATACAAAGGATTGGAGCCCTAGAAGTGAATCGAGATGAGATGCGGCAGCTTCTGCCTGGGCCTCCGTAGAAAACTGACCGATCTGGACCCGGTATCGTTTTCCTTCAGGCAGATCAACCGTCTGAACTCTACCGCCTGGGTAGAGATGTTTGCCCCGCTCTAACAGATTGAGCGCATTTTGTTGATCGGAAAACGCCCCGACTTGTACCCGCAAGACCCCCATATCGGCCGCTCGTCCTTGATACCCCACGACCCGCAATTCAATTTGATCGGTTCCTGCTCCGGTCATCCCGAGCGCTTGTGCCCCGGCGAGTGAGAGATCGAGCACACGACCTCTCGCAAACGGACCCCGATCGTTAATGCGGATGATCACCTGTCGATCGGTACTCAGCGATCGAACCACCGCAATGGAGCCAAGCGGCAATGTCCGATGAGCCGCCGTCAGCTGATGCATATCATATCGTTCACCGTTTGCAGTCTTGTTCCCATGAAATCCAGGTCCATACCACGAGGCGACGCCTCGTTCGACGAATCCAATCGGATAGCCGGGGAAATAGACAGGTTTGGGAGTGCCTCCACAAGCCGCCATGGTACCGGCCAGGAGGGTTACGAGAAGAAGAACCAGCCAACGAGCGCAGCAGGCCTGAGGTCGGCGAGACATGACTAGAATTCGTCGAGCGATTGATCCTGCAAGACGGTAAGCGCTTTCGCTGTATGTGAGACAGTCAGGACGACGATGGCACGTTTTCCTTCGCGGGATGGCGTGCAATAACCGCATTTAATATTGATGCGCGACTTCGTCAACAAATCCGCCACTTCCCTGAGAGCCCCTGGCTTGTTCGTCAGGCTCAAGATCAGCGCCGTTTCTTCAGTAAATCTGATCTTTGCCGCTTTTAATGCCGCACGGGCTCCTTCCAGATCGGCAACCAAGAGTCTCAGCTTTCCCGCTCCGATGACCTCCGGAGCAGAAAAGGCCTTAATGTTGACCTTCGCATCTCCGAGAACCTGGGCCACTTGGGCGATGACGCCTGGCTTGCTCTTTCCGCTAATGACCAATTGTGTTGTTGTGGGCATAGGGGTTACTCCGTGACGTCGTGGTAGGTAAAGATGATCGTTTCAGCGAGTTTCAAAATTCACCATTTTCCGCTGAGCGCCGAAGGGAATCATTTCTATCGACACCAATACTTGCAGCGATGATTGATGCGCGAGCAATGTACAGGGTTTGCCGCTCCCCTGCTCCTGGCCTTGCAGGGTGACGAGTGCCGGATTGTCATAGCCCATGACTTCCACGGAAATCGCTTGACCAGAAGGGAGAAACGCAACCACGTCCAGCTGTTCATGTGTGGCAAGGTCACGCTGCATTTCTGCAAGGCGGGCTTTAAGCCGATTCACAAATTGTTCGGCCTGGCAGGAGTCGTCGGAGCCTCGGGGCTCGATCGCGGGAACACTGATTTGAGGAAGAAGGCTCAAGAAACTCATCTCATCTCCATCGATACGACAGCCAGGCGAAACAACATTCCGCACCGTTGAGCAGGCTACCGGTCAGAGCACCTGACAGAGATCGTTCACAAACGTGTACTCGTAGATGCCACTGCAATGGACAGAAACCCCCTCTGCCAGCTTCTGTGCCGAATCTTTGAAGCCGCGCGGCACGAGCAGATAAAATGGAATACCGTGACCCATCGCCTGCTTCCATTTCACCAGAGTCTCAGGATCCCCCACTGAGTCGGCGGTTTCCACCTCAGCCATCCATTCCATCGTATTCCCGGTGGAACTCACCTGCCAGCCGACGATATCGCCCTGCTGCTGAGGATCCGCCCAGGGATCCTGCTCAAGACTGGTGTGAATGGTGACCTTACAATGAAACGCCTTGGCCCATCGCTGGGCGACCAGACTGACCACCTGATCATGAATGGTTTCGATACCCTGCTCTCGAAGAATCGTACTCATGGAGTCCTCGCATCTATGAACAGCCGCTTGTGGTCCCGCAGGTTTCACACTTCAGACAGGTTCCGTTCCGTACCATGGTGAACTGCTTACATTCGGAACAGGGATCGCCCTCATAGCCTTTTTGGCGAGCCATCTGGATCGCGGTCAACGTCAGGGTTTCCCGCTTCAGTTCGACGGTGTGGGAGACGCTTGCATGGCCATTTCCATTGCCATTACTCTTATGCCGAGGTGCAGCGCCTCTTCGTGCCGGAAATATTTCCGTACTAATCGAGGAAGACGCCAGCGTTTCAGGAGTGGCTTCCTCCTCGACGCATTCAGGATCCTGCTCGTCTTTCTTGACCGAATCCATTCGAAGATCCTCTTCCTGGACCTGTGCCAAGTCATAACGATCGAGATAGGTAACCGCCAACTCCCGGAAGATATAATCGATGATCGACGTGGACATCTTGATACGATCGTTCAACTTAACCGGCCCATTCGGCTCGAAGCGAGTAAACACAAAGGCTTCGACGAACTCCTCCAGCGGCACGCCATGCTGGAGACC
>JANYAJ010000538.1 GCA_025361385.1 Nitrospira sp. | reverse complement strand
TCACCACAACGGCTTTGTTGCGAAGTTGAACGGTATCGCCAGGCCCCCCCACGATGCGCTTGATGAAATCTTTTTCCTCATCTTCGGGAAACCGGAACACGATCACGTCGCCCCGTTGCGGCTTGCCGAATTCGATGAGCGCCTGTGAGGCGTAGCAGTTGACGGGAGGAAAGGCCGCTTGAAACTTACACTGGCTGGGCCATTGAATGCCGTAGGACAACTTGCTGACCAGAATATGATCCCCGATCAACAAGGTAGGAATCATCGAACCGGAGGGAATCTTGAAGGCCTGGACGACAAACACCCGGATCGCAAAAGCCAGGAGCATCGCCACAACAATGGCTTCCGCATACTCGCGAACGAGCGATTTTCTGCCACACTGTGCCACCGATGGCTCGGCAAACACCGCCGGCGTTCCCGCGGCATCCGTCTGCCCGTCGGGGGTCGCAGCGGTGAGATCGTCCGATGAGGGACGATTCGTTTCCCCGCTCATTCTTCACCGACTTTCAAGATGGCGAGGAAGGCCTCTTGCGGCACTTCCACGTTTCCCACGGATTTCATGCGCTTCTTCCCTTCCTTCTGCTTCTCGAGGAGCTTGCGTTTTCGCGTGATATCGCCACCGTAGCATTTCGCCAACACGTTCTTCTTCATAGCCCCGATCGTCTCACGCGCAATAACCTTGCTCCCGATCGCCGCCTGAATGGCAATCTCGTACATCTGCCGGGGAATGAGCTCCTTCATTTTCTCCGCAAGCTGACGCCCGCGGTGAATGGAGCGCTCTTTGTGGGTGATGAAGGACAAGGCATCGACCGCTTCGCCGTTCAAGAGAATATCGAGCCGCACCAGATCGGACTGGCGATAACCGAGCAGCTCATAATCGAGCGAGGCATACCCCTGCGTCCGCGACTTGAGCTTGTCGTAAAAATCGAGGATGACTTCGTTCAACGGCATTTCGTAACTGATCGTCACCCGCGTGGGATCCAGGAATTGGATGCTCCGCTGAATGCCGCGGCGTTCCTGACAGAGCTGGATGATGGCCCCCATGTACCGCTCCGGCGTAATCACCGACGCCAGAATAAAGGGCTCCTCGAACGATTCAATGCTGCTCGGGGGCGGGAGCTGCGACGGATTATTGACCTCCAGCACGTCGCCCTTGGTCGTCAACACGCGATAGACGACGGTCGGCGCCGTGGTCAGAAGCGTCAGGTTATACTCACGCTCAAGCCGCTCCTGGATGATTTCCATGTGGAGAAGGCCCAAGAAGCCGCAGCGAAACCCGAAACCCAGGGCAAGCGAGGTCTCCGGCTCATAGACGAACGAGGAATCGTTCAACCGTAGTTTGACCAGCGCATCCCGCAAATCTTCGTACCGGGCCGTGTCGGTGGGATAGAGCCCGCAGAACACCAACGGTTTCACTTCTTTATAGCCGGGAAAGGGCGCACTCGTGGGCGATACCGCGTCCGTCAGCGTATCGCCGATTTTAACGTCCGCGACTTCCCGCATGTTGGCACAGAGATAGCCGGCTTCGCCGGTCAACAACTCGGATTTCTTCGTCCGCTTCGGGGTGAATTGGCCGACTTCCATCACTTCAAAGACCCGCTCGTTCGACATGACTTTGATCTTCATGCCGGGACGAACGGAACCATCGACGATCCGGGCCAGCACGATCACGCCCTGATAGTTATCGAACCAAGAGTCGAAAATGAGCGCCTTCAACGGAGCATCGGGATCGCCTGAAGGCGGTGGAATCCGCTCAATAACGGCCTCCAGCACCTCCGGCACACCCTTGCCCTCTTTCGCACTGATCAAGAGCGCATCGGTTGCATCCAGCATCAGCACATCGGAAATCGACTGCTTGGTGCCGTCGACATCGGCACTGGCCAAATCGATCTTATTGATCACCGGAATGATGGTGAGGTTGTTCGCCATGGCCAAATTCACATTGGCAATCGTCTGCGCCTGCACCCCCTGCGTTGCATCGACAAGCAAGAGCGCGCCTTCACAAGCCGCCAAGCTGCGCGAGACCTCGTAGGTAAAGTCGACGTGACCCGGCGTATCGATCAAATGCAAGGCGTACGTCTTCCCATCCTTGGCCTTGTACCGAATGGCGACGGCATGGGCCTTGATCGTGATGCCACGCTCACGTTCCAGGTCCATCGCATCAAGGATCTGCTCCTTGGCCTCTCGGGCAGTCACCGCGCCAGTTGCGTCGAGGATCCGGTCAGCGAGGGTAGATTTGCCGTGATCGATATGGGCGATAATCGAAAAATTGCGTATGAGGCTTTGCAAATGCTAACTCTTTTCCCAATAAAATCGGTTCATTATAGTTACCGCCCCCCAGGTTGTCAAAGCAACGGCCCCCTCGTATAATCTGCGGGCACCGCATGCGATCGGCCTCGTCACACGTCATTTGTCATACGTCAATCGAGTAAAAATTCCTGACGATCCCAACGGTTGACGATTGACCCATGACGCCCCTGCCCACCTACTATGACCAAAAAACCTTCGACGCGACAACTGATTGAGTGGGACCACCGGCACCTCTGGCATCCCTTCACCCAAATGCAGGAATGGGAACAGGAGGAACCGCTCATGATCGAGCGCGGGAAAGGCTCCTACCTGATCGATACGGAAGGGAAGAAGTATCTCGACGGAACCTCCTCCATCTGGGTCAATCTGCATGGGCATCGCCATCCGGCGCTCGACCGTGCCATCAAGACACAACTCGACAAGATCGCACACTCGACCTTCCTGGGCCTCTCCAATCCCCCGGCGATTCAGCTCGCGAGAGCACTGATTCAAATCGCACCGAAGGGTCTGACGCGCGTGTTTTATTCCGACAACGGGTCAACCGCGGTCGAAGTGGCGCTCAAAATGGCAGTCCAGTACTGGCAGCAACGGCGGCCCAAGACCGGCCCCAAAAATAGCTTTCTGCATTTGAAGCTCGCCTACCATGGTGACACCCTCGGGGCTGTC
>JANYAJ010000532.1 GCA_025361385.1 Nitrospira sp. | reverse complement strand
TCGCCAGGCTCTCCCGTGGCCCACGATACGCGCGACCCGAAGAGGATGCCGGTAGGACTGATTTCGAATTGGTCCGCCCTAGGCTGTTCCACCGCAGCGTCCTCGACCAGAAAACAGGCGCCATTCTCCATTTTCATGGCCCAGTCTCCCACCAGGATGCGATCAATCCGATCCAGCCGTCTGGCCAACATGTCATTGAAGAAGTGCGACTGATAGGAATTGAGATACCACATGCGCTTGGACCGGCTCAGCTTGTTGCGGCGAACAGGGTCCACCAGCAACTCGGCTCCCGTCTGGTAATTCAGCCCACTCCGTCCCTGCCGTTGCGGACCGAAATAGTTCGGCACCCCTCGCCGCGCCAGCATGTCCGCGACCAGGGACACCGTCTCGCGGGCATGGCTGGCGACATCCCTGATCACCAACCGGAAGACATTACCGGCATGATGCCCCGGACGTAACCGATTGCGATGCCGACCCAGCACCTCCACCGACAACAACTGTTCGTCCACTTTCAGGCGATCCAGCCGGTCAGGCGTCACACCCAGCAGTGAAACCATCTGCGTCGTCACGGCCCTGGCATCTTTGAGGCCCGCCACCCCGATCGCCTGCGCTTTCACCCCCAAGACTGAAGAGAGCCGCAACACGAGATCCGGAGTGGAGAGCAGGCGTTTCTTGATCTTGATATAGAGATGCTCGCCCTCGCCGCAAGGAAGATAGAGCGGACGTTCCTCGACCTGGAAGTCTTCCGGCAGAGTCCGCATCTGTCCGCCGATGCCCGGTACTGTCGCAGTCAAAAACGGCATGGTCATGGTGTCACAGGCCCCTTCTTCATTCGCGCGTCATCGCCCTTACCACTTCGTCAATCCCGATGAGGGACAAGACGACTCGCATGGTATACTTCCTCTATGCGCTTCCACTCAGTCTCCAGCCACAGAATCTATCAGAAACCTCGGACATACCTACTAGCGGCAGGCATGTTCGTCACCATTCTGCTGATCGCACTGTTCCCGGGCGACTCATCGAGCAGAGAGCACGCGATCTTTCAACAGTTCACGCAACATATCGGCAAACAGATCCACAAGGACAAACAGGCCTTTGCGCGGGCGAACAACTGCGTCTCGTGGTTTTATAAGAAAGCGAAAACCCCGCCTCCCCCGACCGTGCAAGGAATCAGCTGGAACAGGACTCTTGCATCCCAGCTCGATATAGATTGCCCTCGCGATTATCCAGGCGGAATGGATGAGGCGCGGGATGACTTTTCCAAAACCCAGTCAGTCCTCTCGGTCAGCCTGACCTTCTACGAGTTCGCCCTGGTTGCCGACCGGAATGACGATGCCACCTACAGTCCAACCGAACTTCAGGACTTATTCCGTTGCCTCTCCCTCCCCTACCGTCAAGGAGATCCAACCTCGAAGCAGGCCGCGGCGCTGACGGAGCGATTCGACAACTGGTACCGCAGCCGTAATATGGACGCCTTGATGCAAGGCATGAGCGATCTCTACGAACGAGGCTATCGTGTGACCCCCTCAGATCGCGTCGAGCTGGATCGGATGATGGGATGACGCGACGCATGCGATCCTGGCCCGACCGGGCCCGTTCCTTCATCGGACATTCCCTGAGTGAGCCGCTCTATCGGATGTTTAGCCTCGTGCCCCATTGGGGTATAGGACTCTCCCGCCACGAGATCTCACGGCTGTCTTATGTACATGGGCCCTTGGCCGGCAAACGAGCCGTCCATTTGAGCGATCTGCATCTCGACCGCTATCTGCCGCGACATGATCTCATCGTCGCCACCATCGGCGAACTCAAACCAGATTGGATCTTCGTCACTGGAGACCTGCTCAACGTGCCGGAAGGCCTGCCGCATGTGTTTCGATTTCTCGCCGCCTTGCGTAAGATTGCCCCCGTCTTCATTACCTTAGGCAACCATGACCACTACAGTGGCGTGCCGATCGATCGCTACGCCGAACTCGCGGACCGCCATAAGATCATCCTCTTGATCAATCAGACCACCTACATTCCGATAGAGGGTGGCGAGCTGGCTATTGTCGGCGTCGACGATCCCTCCCTGCATCGCGCCGACTTGAGCTGTCTGCCGCCAAGCGCGCAGAACCGCTACACGCTGCTGCTGGCCCATGCGCCGAACATCCTCGATCAACTGGAAGGCCACCATGCCGTCGATCTGATCCTCTGTGGACATAGCCACGGAGGCCAATGGCGTATCCCCGGCGTGCCAACCTTCTGGCTCCCGCCTGGATGCAATGGACGGATCGAGGGGCACCACGGAAAGCCCGGTCGCCGGGCTTATATCAATCGTGGACTCGGATGGTCGTTTCTTCCGTTGCGATGGAATTGCACGCCGGAGATCGCCTGTATTGAATGGGTCGACGAACAGGTGCAGCAAAAAGGCTGAAGGCCTACAAGCCTCCTCGCCCGTTTGAACAATTTCACGACTGCTTGATCCGTTCCAACGCCTCCCGCGATCGACTCCTGACGGTTTGATCCCAATCCTCCACCATGATTGTCGTCAATATTTTCTCCGCCTCGCGCGCACGCAACCGGCCTAACCCCAACGCCGCACTAGAGCGCACATAGGCATGGTCATCTTCCAGCGCCTTGAGTAACAGAGGAACCACGGTCATGTCGTTCAACACACCAAGGTGACTGGCCGCCATCCCACGAATCCGATGCTGCTTGTCGCCCAGCGACCGCTGCAGGGTCGTCGCAAAGAGGTCACGTAACGCGGGCGTGACAGACTCCAAGCCTTTGGCGCGATACTCGTTCACTTCAATCAAGGCAAAGGCGATCTCCAACTTCTTCTCCATCCCCTTCGCCTGTTCGAACAGGGCTAAGAGCGTCGCCCGATCGCGCCGTTTCACCCTGCGTCGGTTGATCGATCGGACCACCATCCATAGGCCGGCCGCAATCACCAGCCCGGCAAACGCCATGGGGATGGCCTGATCGATCACATACTCCTGAGTCTCCAGCGCCAAACGCTTCCAGACCCAGACGCAAGTAATGGCGAGGCCGATGACGACCACGATGGCAGTCGGATTCGCCTGACCTGATTCGTTTCGTTGCATAGAACCCGCATCATAGGGAGGCAGGCGTTGCGCCGTCAACGGAGGAGGGGAAAGGAGCGGCCAGGCTGCCCTTTACTGCGCGCATCGAACGAGCACTGTCCCATCGTGCGCGTTCTGCGAGCAGGAGGATGACCAGGCTTCGCTTACCACCACGGCCAGCTCCCTTGTTCTCTCAGGGATGGAGGCTGATGATCTTCTGTGCTCGCGCAACGCGCGGCCTGGGAAGGCCCTCGTTGGACGCGCGCAGTGGAAG
>JANYAJ010000524.1 GCA_025361385.1 Nitrospira sp. | reverse complement strand
ACTCAAGTTGAGCCACGGATAGCATCAGCACCGGCGCGCGGTAGGCCCATTTCTGATTGCCTTCGACCAGGCAGTTGAATAATCGATCGTACTCGGTCGTATGCTCTTTGGTCGCAACCAGAAAGCGCCAAGGCTGTCCGTTATTCGATGACGGCGCCCAGCGAGCCGCCTCAAACAGACTGCGGAGTTTCTCCGGCTCGACCGGCCGATTGTCAAAGGCGCGTGGACTCCACCGCTGACGTAACAGGTCGTGGATGGGATACTGCGTCTCTGCCGGTTTCTCCATAACCCTATTATCCTTTGCTCACGTCTTTCGGTCGGGCCATCTCGGGAGACCAGCCTCCGCCAAGAGCCTTGTAGAGTTGCACCACCGAGACCAGATGCAGACGGCGCGTACTGGTCAGGGACAGTTCTGCCTCAAAGAGATTCCGCCGCGCCACGAGCACGTCCAGATAGTTCGCCAACCCACCCTTGTAACGGAGTTCTGCCAACTTGAGCGCTGATTGCAAGGCCGTCACTTGTTGTTGCTGCGCGTCGGTTTGCACTCGCACCGTTCGCACAGCCACGAGCGAATCCTCCACTTCACGAAACGCGGTCAAGACCGTCTGTTCATACTGCGCGACCGCTTGCCTGGCTTGCGCCTCCGCCGCTTCCTGCTGAAATCCCAGGACCTGTCCGTTCAACAGCGGTGCCGCCAGTCCAACCCCGGCAACACCAAAGGAGGCGGGATCGGTAAAGAGCTGGGACAGATGCGGACTGGCAACACCCAGCAATCCCGTGAGTGAAACCTTGGGAAAGCGCTCGGCCTTGGCCACGCCGATACGGGCCGTCGCGGCAGCGAGCTGTTGTTCAGCCTGCAGCAAATCCGGCCGCCGCTGCAACAGTTCCGACGGCAGACCGGCCGGTACGGCAGGCGGCATCACCTGATCCGTGAGGGGGCGGCCCCTGGGAATCGAAAAGGGTTTGCGCCCCAGCAGCACGCTCAATTGGTTTTCCGCCTGCACCATTTGCCGTTCGAGCTCTGCCATCCGTGCAGCAGCGTTGGCTCGCTCCGCCTCAAACTGATCCGTGTCGAGACGCGACGTCATACCCTGTTTTAGCCTGGCCTGCGCAATGCGAACCGACTCTTCCCAGGATTGCAACGTCCGCTTGGCAATATCCATCTGCATATCGAACTGGAGCAAGTTGAAGTAGCTCTCTGCGACGCCGCTCACGAGCTGCAAGACCACCGCCCGTCGATTCTCTTCCTTCGACAGCAGATCGGCGCGAGCCGCTTCGTTTGAGCGCCTCACACGGCCCCAGAGGTCAAGCTCCCAGCTAAGGCTGCCTTGAAGGTAGTAGTTAAACGGGTTTGAAAACCCGGGAACGAGGAACGAGGTCTTACGTCCAAAAGACGGCGCATTCCCCGAGGCCGACAAACCGGGAAGATAGTCCGATCGGGCGATCAGCGCGCGGGCTTGGAACTCATCGACCACTGCGACAGCGCGCTGGAGATCCTTATTTTCTTCCAGCGCGATACGCATCAGCTGTTGCAACGGCTCATCGCGCAGGAGTTCCCACCAGGGCAGGTTCGCGATCGACGGGGCGTCCAGCGGGGCGTCAGCCATCCGAAAGCTCTCGGCCATATCCGTCTTAGGACGTTCGTAGTCCGGTCCCATCGCGCAGGACATGAGAAAACAGGAGAGGCCGATAATAACTGGCTTGCGCATGTTAGGCCTGATCCTCCGGAGATGGCGGCATCGGCTGCCCCTCCGCGACCGGCTCTGCCAATACACGACGTTGGGTCAGCCGGCGAATGACCACATAAAAGAGCGGCACAAAAAAGATCGCCAGGAAGGTGGCCGCGAGCATTCCACCCATCACACCGGTTCCAATCGACTGACGGCTTGAGGCCCCCGCGCCTGTAGCCACGACCAACGGGACCATCCCGAAAATAAAAGCCATGGAGGTCATGATGATCGGCCGGAACCGCAACCGGGCCGCTTCCAGCGCGGCCTCGACCAATGGACGTCCCGCTTCATAGCGAGTATTGGCAAATTCGACGATCAGAATCGCATTTTTGGCCGACAGGCCGATCAAGGTCACCAGTCCGATCTGGAAATACACATCGTTTTCGAAGCCGCGCATCCATACGGCCGACAATGCGCCGAAAATTGCGAAAGGCACGGCCAGGATCACCGCAAAGGGAACCACCCAGCTCTCGAACTGGGCGGCCAGCACAAGAAACACCATCAGGAGACCGACGGCAAAGACCTGGGTGGACTGGCCACCGACTCGCCGCTCCTGGAAGGAAATGTTGCTGTAGTCGATCGCATAGCCTTGGGGCACGAGCACCTCTTTACCCACACGATCGAGCGCTTCGAGCGCCTGACCTGAACTGTAGCCCGGCGCCGCAGCACCCAGCACCAGGGCTGTATTATATCCATTGAAGTGATTCACCGGATCCGGGCCGCTCTGATACTCCGTCGTCACCACCGTATCGAGGGGGATCATGTTGAAGCCCTGGGCACCCTGAGCTCGCACATAGATCTTCGAAATATCCTGAGGGGTGGCCCGATACTCTGCTTCCGCCTCTGTCTGCACGTGATAGACGCGGCCGAATTTGACAAAGTCGTTAATGTAGAAATTCCCGAAGTAGGCTTGTAGCGTGTCGAAGATGTCCGAAATCGGTATACCCAGCGCCTTCGCCCGCTCCCGATTCACATGCACGTACAGCCGCGGCGAGGACACACGAAAATTCGTGCCGACCCGGCCGATGGCCGGCTCCTTCTGCACCCGATCAACGAACTGTTGCGCAACCGCCGCAAACTTCTTAAAGTCTCCGCTGCTGGGGTCTTGCAACTGTGCAGAGAATCCACCGACCGCCCCGACGCCGCGAATCGCCGGCGCATTGAACGCCAACAGCAGCGCTTCAGGGATCTTCGCAAATTCACCATAGGCCGCCCCGACCAACGCCTTCGCATGATTCTGCGGCTCCATACGCTCGTCCCAAAGTGTCAGCGGCACGAACATCGTCGCCGAGTTCGGCCCTCTGGTGCCAAAGACGAAGTTTTGGCCGGAGAGCGCATCGGTTGAATGGACAGCTGGATTGGCCTGAAAGAACCGTTCAACCCGTTCGAGTACCGCGTCGGTCCGCTGCTTCGACGCGCCATCCGGCAGTTGCGCGACGACGATGAAATACCCTTGATCCTCTTCCGGAAGAAAGCTTTTCGGCAGCGCCTTGAAGAGACCGGTCGAGACTGCAAGGAGCACCCCGAACAACAGCATCACGACAACCGGCCGGACCATGAAGGCGCCGACCACACCCATATAACCCCGTTGAGTCCGCCCGAACGTCCGGTCAAAGAAGGCCCAAAACCCACCGCGCGTTTCATGTTGCGGCAGGAGGACCATTGCGCAAAGCGCCGGGCTCAGGGTCAGCGCGACAAAGCCGGACACGGTGACCGAGATCGCAATCGTGGCGGCAAATTGCTTATAGAGCGCGCCCGTGATCCCGCCGACAAAACCGACGGGGACGAAGACAGAGACCAGCACCAACACGATGGCGATAATCGGCGACGTCACTTCGCTCATCGCCCGCTTCGCCGCGTCTTTCGCCGAGAGGCGATTTTCACGCATGTGCCGCTCGACGTTCTCCACGACCACGATCGCATCGTCGACCACGATCCCGATGGCCAGCACCATTCCGAATAGGGTGATCGTATTGATCGAGAACCCCAACGCGTACAGGCCGATGAAGGTGCCGATCAGCGAGACCGGCACAGCGACAGTCGGAATGATCGTGGCACGCCAGCTTTGGAGAAACAGATAGACCACGAGCACGACCAGCACCATGGCCTCGGCCAACGTCTTGACCACTTCTCTGATCGAGACTTCGATAAACCGCGTGGTGTCGTAGGGAATATCGTAGGACACCCCGGGTGGGAAATTCTTGGCCAGCTCATCCATCTGCGCACGTGCGCGACGGATCGTGTCCAACGCGTTCGCACCGGGAGAAAGAAACGTCAAAATAAATGTCGTGGGCTTGCTGTTCCAGCGCCCCTCAAGGGCATAGGACTGGGCGCCCAGCTCGATGCGCGCGACATCCTTTAGCCGAACCGTGGAGCCGTCTGGCAAGGCACGTACGATCAGTTCCTCGAAATCCTTCACATCGGTCAATCGGCCCTTCGTGATGATCGGAATCGTCAGCTCGGTACCCTTCGGCGCCGGCTCCCGCCCGATGGTCCCGGCGGGATAATCGCGATTCTGCTCTCGAATGATCGCCGCGATGTCGGTCGGCATGAGGCCCAGCTTCGCCATATGCAAGGGATTGAGGATGATCCGCATGCTGTAATTCTGCTGACCGAATACCAGCGCATCCCCCACGCCCTTAACGCGTTTCAGATCATCGACCAGCCGGAGCGTGGCATAGTTCGAGAGGAAGACCGCGTCATGGCGGGGATCGGTGGACTTCAGGACCATGACTGCGACAAGGTCGGGAGACACCTTCTTGACGGACACACCCTGCCGGATGACTTCCGTCGGCAGTTGCGGTTCGGCGAGCTTTTCGCGGTTCTGGGTTTGGACCTGAGCGATATCCGGATCGGTGCCGATCTCGAACGTCAGCTTGATGGTGACGTGCCCGTCGTTGCTGCTGGTCGAATCGAAATAAAGCAGGTTGTCAATGCCGGGAAGTGTCACCTCGATCGGCCTGGCGACCGATTCAGCGGCGACTTCCGCACTGGCACCGGGATAATCCGCATCGATCTGTACGACCGGCGGGGTAATCTCCGGAAACTGGGCGACCGGCAGGACCTGCAGCGCGAGCAGGCCCATCACCACAATGACGATGGAGACCACCGACGCAAGAATAGGCCTGTCGATGAAGACGTGCGACGTCACAACTTATCTATCCTTATTGAGATGTGGAAGGAGTGACTTCCGTGGCCGGGGCATTCGTCCCTACCCAGGGAATCGCCTTCACCGGAGCGCCTGGACCGATCTTCATCAGCCCATTCACCACCACGCGATCGCCCTGCATGAGGCCGGTGTCGATGAGCCACTGGTCCCCTTTCCAGTCGGACGCGGCCACGTCACGAATGGCGATCTTCTCGTCTTGATTCACCACATAGACGAAAGGACCCTGCGGGCCCTGCAACACGGCGCGCTGAGGAATGAGGATTGCGTCCGTCTTCGTATCGCCGGTAAATCGCACCTTCACAAATTGGCCCGGGAGAAGACTGCGCTGGGGATTGGGGAACGTAATTCTGGTTTGACGGGATCCCGTCTCCGTTCGCAAGCCCGGCTCTAGGAGATCGAGCACGCCTTCATGCGCATAGACCGAGCCATCCATGAGCGTCAGCTGGCCTCGTAACTGGTAGACCCCCGGATGGGTAATTTTCTTCGACTCGATGTCCCGCCGCCGCTTGAGGATAAACGTCTCCGGCACACTCACGACCACGTACATAGGGTCGACGCGATGGACCACCGTCAATAAATCCGTTTGCGCCGAGACCAGGCGCCCTTCGTAGTAGCGGCTCCGCTCGATCAATCCGGTAATGGGCGCGGTGATGAGTGTATTGTCGAGGTCGAACTGCGACTTGGTCAACTCTGCCTTCGCCCCTTGCAGCAGCGCTTTGGCGGTGAGGTCGCCGGCCACGGCATCGTCGACATCTTTCTGACTGACCGCCTGCTCCGCCAGAAGCGGTTTGACGCGTGCCAGATCCTGTCTCGCCTGCACCAGCCGAGCTTCTGCTTCGGCAATCTTGGCTTTCGCGATTGCCACGGCCGCTTGGAAGGGAATGGGATCGATTTGATAGAGGCGGTCGCCCTTCTTGACGTCACGCCCTTCCTGATAGAGCACGGCCTTCAGCAGGCCGGTCACTTGCGAACGGATCTCTACCGGACGCGAGGCCTCGGCTTGCCCGATGAATTCCGGTTCGTCCGGGATCGTCTGACGAACCACCGTCATCACCTCGACTTGCGAGACCTGAGGAGCCGGGGCGGATCCCGCATCTTGTTTACAACCAACAGGCAGGGTCAGCAAAAAAGCCGCAAGCCCGTAGGACACGATATGTGGAGCCGTATGTCTTGTTACCATGATCAAACCGATTCCATTGTAGAGGAGCTGCTCAGTCTACCTCTTTCTGCACAGAGTTCTCTACATCGCACCTACGATAAGAGCACAAGAGGCTTGATCGGCGACAGCACAGCCGCCGGATCGTTCTTCCAGATCGATTCATCTGCGTCCACATACAACTC
>JANYAJ010000510.1 GCA_025361385.1 Nitrospira sp. | reverse complement strand
GGGCGGAATGTGATCGTGCTGCGGACGTTTTCGAAGATCTATGGCCTCGCTGGATTGCGAATTGGATATGGCGTAACGACTGCAGAGATCGCCAACTTCCTGAACCGCCTCCGCCCTCCCTTCAACGCCAACAGTCTCGCCCAGCGTGCTGCGCTCGCCGCCCTCGGCGACGATGAACATGTGGCGCGGAGCCGGGCGGTGAATGAGGCCGGAATGGGGCAAGTGGTCAAGGGATTGGCCGATCTTGGTTTTGCACCGATCCCGAGCGAAGCAAACTTCGTATATGTCGATATTCGACGAGATGGCCGCATGGTATTCGACGCCATGCTGAGAGAGGGCATTATTGTTCGTCATATCGAGGGGTCCATGGTTCGAGTGACCATCGGCCTGGAAGAAGAAAACAGGGAATTCTTGGCTGTGTTCAAGCGGGTAATCCACTCGCAGTGAGTGGAGGGTGAGGGCAACATGATCATTGTATTAAAACCAGAAGCCAGTGAACGGGAAGTCGACCACATTATCGATCGTCTTCGTGAGTTGGGGCTGAAGTCGCAACTGACGACCGGTCAGGAACGGACGATCATCGGCGTGATCGGTGACGATCGGGTCTTGCACAATCAACCCCTCACGGCTTTGCCGGGCGTTGAAAGTGTGCTGCCGATTCTCGCACCGTGGAAACTTGTCAGCCGCGAATTTAAGCGTGAAGGCACGATCATCGACGTGGGTGGCGTCAAGATCGGAGGTAACAAGCTGGTGATTATGGCGGGGCCTTGTGCGGTGGAGCGGCTCGAACTCACGGTCGGTATTGCCCACGAGGTCAAGGCGGCGGGAGCGAGTATTTTGCGCGGCGGCGCCTACAAGCCCCGCACCTCTCCCTATTCCTTTCAGGGACTTGGGCGCGAAGGGTTGGATTATCTCGTTGAGGCCAAGAAACAAACCGGGTTGCCGGTGGTCTGTGAGATTCTGGATACCCGCGACATCGAATTGTTTCTCGAGAAAGCCGACATTATCCAGATTGGCGCACGTAACATGCAGAACTTTGAGCTCCTCAAGGAAGTTGGAGCGTACGACAAGCCGGTGCTGTTGAAGCGGGGACTTTCGGCGACGATCAAGGAGTTCCTCCTCTCTGCGGAATACATCATGTCCCGGGGGAATCAGAACGTGATGTTGTGCGAGCGGGGGATTAGGACCTTCGAGACGCAATATCGTAATACGCTCGACCTCGCGGCGGTTCCGACACTAAAAGAATTGTCGCATCTGCCCGTCATCGTCGATCCTAGCCATGCCACCGGTAAGTGGAATCTGGTGGCGCCGATGTCAAAAGCGGCTGTGGCCGCTGGGGCGGATGGCATTTTGATCGAAGTCCATTCGAATCCGGAATGTGCGTTGTGCGATGGTGAAGAGTCGATTAAGCCAAGCAAGTTCAAGGAACTGATGCATGACATGCGAAAGATCGCGGTCGCCGTCGGTCGGGAATTGTAATCAGAAGAACTGCGGTTGAAGGACATAGGATTGAGGTTCGGCCTCGGTCCAGCTTGAAAAATGGCGCTGCATTTTACTCAGGTCACAATCATCGGAGTCGGGCTGATCGGCGGATCGCTCGGCATGATCCTTCGCCGCAAAGGCTTGGCGACGCGGGTCGTCGGGGTCGGGCGGCGTGTCGAAAACTTGAAGGCCGCAGTTGAGTTGGGCGCGATCGACCGCTATGTCGTCGATTCCAAAGACGGGGTGCGGGAAGCCGATCTGGTCGTGCTGGCTACTCCGGTCGATACCTATGATCGGCATTTGACGGAGTGGGCTTCTTGTTTGAAGCCAGGGGCAATTGTGACCGATGTCAGAAGCGTGAAGGGGCTTTTGGTGGAACAGGCTGAACGGGCTATGCCGACCGATGTCCATTTTGTGGGTGCCCATCCTATCGCCGGCAAGGAAAAGACGGGCGTGGCGGCCGGTTCAGATCAGCTCTTTATGGGAGCGCGCTGCATCATCACGCCGACGAACAGGACGGACCCGCAAGCGCTTGAGCAGGTCCGAGCGCTGTGGCAGGCGACCGGGTCCGTGGTGATCACCATGGATGCCTATTTGCATGACAAGATTCTTGGTGCGGTGAGCCATTTGCCCCATGTGGCGGCCTTTGCCCTGATCAATGCCCTGGCTGAGATACGCGATCAACAGATTCCCTCCCTCGATTTGGCGAAGCATTCAGGCGGCGGGTTGCGGGATACGACCAGGATTGCCGCGAGTTCTCCTGAAATGTGGAGAGATATTTTTCTCTGGAACCGCGAAAATGTGGTCACGTTTATAGAAGCTTATGAGCGCTCACTGAGTCAACTCAAGCAGCTTATTCAATTGGGCGATGCCGCAGGCATCGAGAAGGCCTTGGAGCGGGCCAGGCAGGAACGGGAAAAACTTTCCACTCAAGCGGCCGTGTCGGCGTAGGATACCTATGGCGTCGTTGACGATTACCCCAGGCCGACCGTTACAGGGAAGAATTTCTGTCCCCGGCGATAAATCGATTACTCATCGCGCGATCATCCTGACCGCGTTGGCGAGCGGAGTGAGCCGGGTTTCGCGCTATTGCCGGGGTGAAGATTGTCTCAACACGATGCGCGCGTTCCAGGCTCTCGGTGTACGCATCGATGAATCGGCCGATGAGCTCTCTGTGCATGGCAAGGGGCTTTGGGGTCTGATCGAGCCGACCGGGCCGATCGATTGCGGGAATTCAGGAACGGGCATTCGCCTCTTGGCCGGTCTGTTGGCGGGACAAGACTTTTTTACGGTATTGACCGGGGACGAATCGATTCGGCGCCGTCCAATGGGGCGGATCGTCAAGCCGTTGCGGGAAATGGGGGCGATCATTACCGGTCGCAAGGGCGGTGAGCTTGCGCCGTTAGCGGTGCAGGGAAGCCGTCTCCGTGCCATCAGCTATGTCTCGCCGGTGGCGAGCGCGCAAATCAAATCCGCATTGTTGCTTGCGGCCTTGTTTGCTGAAGGGACGACTCGCATCACAGAACCTCGCCTCTCACGGGACCATACGGAGCGGATGTTTCAGTTTTTCGGCATCGGGTTGCGCCGAGAAGGGACCAGCGTGCTGGTCGATGGACGGCCCTCAGTCGGATGGAATGCGGTGCCTCAATTGGTCGTACCGGGTGACTTTTCTGCCGCCGCGTTCTTCATCGTGGGGGCGACGATTGTTCCTGGCTCGGATGTGACGATTCATCACGTTGGCATCAACCCGACAAGAACAGGCTTGTTGGACGTGATGACAAGCATGGGCGCAGATATTCAATTGCTCAATCAGCGGGAAGAGGCCGGAGAGCCGGTCGCGGACATTCGGGTGAAGTCGGCCAGGCTCCATGGGGTGGCGATCGGGCCAGACTTGATCCCGCAGACGATCGATGAGTTTCCCATCTTGTGTGTCGCAGCCGCAGTGGCAGAGGGTGAGACGATCATCTCCGGGGCCGAAGAATTACGCGTGAAAGAGAGCGATCGAATTGCGACGGTATCGGCAGAGTTGGGAGCCATGGGGGCGCAAATTACGGAAAAGCCCGATGGGATGGTTGTGCAAGGGCTTGGAGCGGCAGCGAAGAATGGTCGGTTGCGGGCTGCGCATGGCCGTAGCCATGGGGATCACCGGGTGGCGATGTCGTTGGCGATCGCAGGCTTGACGGCTTCGGGGCCCACCCTGATTGACGAGACAGCCTGTATTGAGA